>NZ_CP016536.1 GCF_001687565.2 Planococcus antarcticus DSM 14505 | reverse complement strand
TGCTTTTATTCATGATGATGATATGATGAGTGAATGATGAAGGGTGATGATATTAGTGGATGAATGGTATACCGTTGGAGAATTAGCAGAGAAAACCGGAATTGCTGAACCTACTTTAAGAAGATATATAACGAAGTTTCACCTTTACTTCATCAGTAAAGGTGGCAATCGCGCCAAAAAATACAAAGCGACTGCAATTCCTGTCTTAGTAAGAATCAAAGCGCTATACGATGCTGGCTATGAGACTACAGGTCTAACTGACGTGTTAAGAAGTGAGTTTCCCGTAGTTATTAATGATAATAAGCACGGAGAAACTGAAGAAATTCAGTCTGCGCGGCCTTTAGCAACTACTGAAGACGTGGCGGAGCTAAAAAGAGTTTTAACTGAAGTGAATCAAAAATTAGCAAAGCAAGAAGAGTTTAATACCCTACTTATTCAAAAACTAGAGGATCAAAATCGCTTTATTAAAGAATCGCTAGAAAATAAAGCTCCCTTATTTTTAGAAAAAAAGATGGATGAAGAAGAGGCAGCCAAACCAGTAGAAGAATCAAAAAAAGGATTTTGGAATCGTTTCTTTAAGTAATCGCTTATAAAAAAACACCCCAAAAGGGTGTTTTTGAATTGATCTGGTTGTCTTGTTTGAGTTTAAAGTGGTTCTTTGGTGCGGTTCGTTCTATGTATCGTGACTTAACGCATTTTTGAAATCCTCTTATTTGCTGTTGCTTTGCGAAAAATTTATCTGTAGAATTGTCAGTAATTAGAATATGAACGGAAAAAGAACCTCAACTGTTACAGTGGTGTTGGAAGCACCCTGTAACCGTCTCCCTATTCAGAGTAGGAAAACACTTGTCGAAGTTCTTTGTCACTTCCTGTTTCGTACCTCTTATTTTACGAGGTAATGCAGTAAGTTTCAAGGAAAACTATTCGCTTTAACTTAATTTAAGTTAATCTGAGTAAAAAAAGACACTGTTTCCCCTTATCTTTATCGGGAAACGGTGTCTTTTTCTGTTCCTGAAAAGGAGAAATCTCAATGACACTTTTAACTGCTTATAACCAGGACGTACAACGTTTTTTCCAAGGTGGTTACTGCAATAAGATCCGCAAAGAAACCATCCTTTCCACGATTGAAGAGAAAGTTTTCGAGATGGGCAAAAGTTTTGGCCAACTGTTTCCAAATAAACGAAAACAAGTGTTGGATGAAATCATTTATTTATTGAGTGGTACTGGCATTTGCAAAATTGGGGCCGATAAACTGGCAGAAAAGGTTAATTGCTCGGTTCGTACGGTTAAAAGCGCTGTTGCTTCGATTAAGCAAACGGATCAACTGGTGGTCGCCAGACTGGCAGACGACAAGGCAGGGAAATACATTTTCGTATACAAAGAACACCCGAACTTCCACCAAATTTTAAAGGAGGTTTTCTTCCTTGATTCACTGCCTGTATCGGATGCAATTGCACCTCCTTCTGCACCTCTAGTTGCACCTCTTCAAAACGCTGAACCTGTTGAAGCTGTAAGCGCGAAGGGGCAAAAAACGAGTTCTAACCATATTAACTCTTTTAATTCACTACAAGAAAGAGATAGTATACAGCAAGCTATTGAAAATGATGTGCAAGATTCAAACCAAAACCAAGAAAAAATACGTGAAAAATTGCAGGCATATCGAGCAAACGAATACCAACTTATGCTATTTGATGAAATTATGGCGTTTCCGTTTCCTAACTCCATTAAAACCGTTGCTGGAACGATTGCTTTACGGGTTGGGATGGACTGTGACGAGAAAAAAGTGCTTCGAGCCATTCAATTACTCAATAAAATGGCGATTAATATGGTGAATGGGGTGGAAATACGCAATATCGTGGCTGTTTTCAGTGATGGAATGGTCAATCAGCGGTATTTATTGTCTCCAAAACTACCTGTACAGCAGCCAAAAACACCAAAAGTGCCTTTTTATAACTGGTTAGAAGATCGAGGGTAAGCGATTAAACGCTTCAAGTGGTCTAAGTAAACGAAAAAATCCCCCTTGCATGCCTTTATTCGACATGAAAGAGGGGTGAAACTCGGTTTTAAGGCATTTCTACGCCCATAAGGGAGAAAAGGAACTTGATTACTAGATAAACGGGCACGATGAATACAGCCGTTCCTAAGCCGTATTTAGCGACATCTGACCAGTAGCTGAGTAAGGCGCTTTTTCTAACGCTCTGGGCCAAGGTCGCGCTCTTTGTCTCGAGGTCTTTCATGTTTTCGTTCATTCTGCGATTCAGCTGGTTCATGCTGTTGTCCAACATGCCCTCGATCTCGCCCATTTTCTGGACGGTCGTTTCGTTGTTCGCTGCCATCTCGCTCTTGCCAGTCTCCAAGTGCTGCAGAAGCTGATTCCCGTAATCGCGCTGCGTGCTCTCGAGCGCTTTCAAAATCGAAATCATCTGTTCCTGCACTTCCTGACTGACTTTCGTGATTTTGGCCAGTTCGTTGTCCAACGTCATTTGACTGGTCCCGTCCTTGTCCATGTGAACCCGAATGTAGCTTTTCATCAGGGTGTTGAGTTCGTTCGTTTCCTTCATCAGTTTTTCCAGTTCGTTCGAGTTCGGCAGAGGCTGCGTCTGATAGACTGGCGCTTCCTCGCTCTTGACCTCGTTCAATTTGTCTTTCAAACTCATGCGTCAACGTCTCCTTTTCATAAGCCAAGCCTAGTTTTGTTCCCCGAACAAACCGTTCAAAATCCGGGTGCTTGAAGCTGATGTTTTTATTGGTGATTTTGGTTTCAATGCCAAACTGCGCTTTTAATTGATGGGCTAGATCTGGCAGGCTGGTCGCCTGGCCTTTGATGCTGTCGATGCTTTCCCGAATCTCATCTTTCCAGCTGTCTTTCCCTTTTTCTAGCAATGCTTTTTCTGCAAGGGTATAGCGAATCTGGGCCGTGGGTTCTTTGACGATCGACAAGCCTTTGGCCAAACAAAGTTGGTCACTTTGTTCCCGAATCTTGTACAAGTCTTTTTTGGATGATTGATATTTGCTGCCATTCTCGAAACTGACGGCATTAATGACAATGTGATTGTGAATGTGGTCTTTGTCGGTATGCGTATACACGACTGCTTCATGGCCCTTGGCAATGTTGCGGGCTAAGTCTTGGCCGATTTCGTTGGCCGTTTTAGCCGTCACTTCGCCTGGTTTAAACGATTGAATGACGTGATGAGCCTGAATGCCTTCTGTCTTGCCCCAGAGCTCTCTGGTGGCTTTAAATTGCGCCTTGGCATATTCTGCCGGGCAATCCACTCCACTCCGTTCTTTCGCGCGCTTTTCGGCATAGGAAATCAGTTTCGTCGCTACTTTTGTATTGCCGAGTTGAATTGTTGCCATAACGCCTGCAACTCCTTCTCTATGCGCTGCACGTCCTCTTTCGGAACCGCAACCCCCTCATTGGCCCGTTTGGACAACTGATTGACGTTGTTTCCAATCGCGCGCAATTGCCGAGCCATCTCAAACGCCCCCTCCCGATCAATCTTGGGAGGCGTCATTCTCGCCCCTTGTGCCTGCTTCTTGCAGAAGGTCGGCACACTCATTCCAGAAGCTTGAGCCATCTGCTCAAGCTTCTGGAATTCGAGGTCGTTCACCCGAAATTTAATCTGTCGATTCTCTTTCCTGTTCTCTCCCAAAAAGACCGCCCCTCCTTTTCAATCTGCGATTGAAATTATGTTTCCTACTCGTTGGTGTGCTCCGAGTATATCAGCATAATAAAGAGTTGGCAAGCTTCGTAAATGGTACCCATTTACAGCTTGTTGGGGAGTCCCCCAATCCCCCAAAGACCTTGGGCGTTGCCCAAACCCACAAGGGAAATGCTTTCCCTTGACCCTCCCCAAAAACCAAAAAGAAGGTTTCCGGCACGTAGCTGATCGCTCGTCCCAGAAACCAAAAATCAAGCCGATAACCAAACGTTTTCACGTTTAGCAGCCGGCCCATTTACCCCAATAATTCCCTCCATCATCAAGCCATTATTCTGGCGGAAAACGCCAAAAAGTTGCCGAAATCGCTTACGAGCCAAAACGAAATAAAAGGAGCTGTTTTTCATTTTTAGAAAAACAGCTTCCTCTTTCCAGAAAAAAATATAGGGCATTTCGTTTTATAATCGAAACGTCTTCAGGTTGCTCTCAATCTGTTCAGCCGTGATGCCAATGTAGCGCAACGTAATTTGCGGATGCGCATGGTTGAGGATGTTCTGCAGCTCGGCAATATCCTTGAATTGCTTATAGTGTCAGTAGCCAAATGTCTTGCGCAGCGTGTGCGTGCCGATGCCATCCGGCATATCGGCCATCTGGGCCGCTTTATTGAGTTGTCGGTATGCTTGGACCCTTGTAATGGGGTTTTGCCCCTTGCGGCTCGGAAACAGCCATTCTGAGCCATTTAACGTGTCGATATAAGCATTCAGTTCGTCGTAGATGTTGCCGAGGTGAATCGTTCGGCGTTTGCCGGTCTTGCCTTCACGTAAGGAGACGACTCTCTTACCCTGAATCTCGCTTACTTTGATCTTTAAGAGGTCTCCGACTCGCAGCCCTGAATTGATGCCGAGAAGAAACAACATATAGTCCCGTTCACCGCACCACTTCTTCAAACTCCATTTCATGTCCTCGATCCGATCGAGCGATCGGATCGGCTGAACATCTTTGATTTCGGTTTGCTTGTTCATGAAAAGCTCCTTTCGATTGACTGCTAAAGAATTATTGCTAGAAAAAGCGAATGTAATGACCTATCTAAAGAAATTTAAGAAAAAGAAAAAGAGCGCCGCCAAGGAAAAGCGAACGCAATGAAATCAAGGATTTGAATGTATCATTTTTTCTTGTATTTTTATCTTCGCTCGTTTTTCTTGGGAAGTCAATAGAATCAGGGTTCTGAATGTAACTTAATTAGACTTATGTTACATTCACATTCAATAGAAAAGTTGCTTTATTTTACGGACTGGTTCTTTTGTTTCGGATTTTTGCATAAGTGAATAAAATAATATTGGCTAGTAAGGTGGCGATAAAGATATTGAAAATATCTCGGGGATCAGCTCCAAAAAGAAGAAAAAGAGGAGTTAACACGATCCACACGCCAAGGAACATCAGAACAAACTTTATCATCAAAAATCACACTCCTTACACTTTCTTTTATGTATATTTTTCGATGTAGCTTACTTAATTTGCGTTTCTTTTATTTAGTAAAGGAAGTAAAAAATAGCTGCCAATAAAAGCACCTAAAGCTGTACCCATAAGTGACACCCATCTTATTTCTCCAAAGAGAATAAAGAACAGGATAAATGAGACGACAAAGGTCATAATAGCGATGATAATTGCGTCTTTTAAGCGTTTTTTCATTGGAAATCTCCTTTCACGGAAAGCCATATTATTCCATCACTCTTCTTCTCTTCCTTTTCTTAACATCAACTCTATTAAACACCTAATAAAACAAGGCACTTGAGAATGAATGTAACTTAATTAGCCATATGTCGTATTCGAAAACTATTTAGCATACTCGATATTTTATTACTTATATGTTATATTTGGTGTATGGAAAAGCCAAAATGGACAGTCAATGCATATAAAAAAGACAATGGTGAAGAACCGGCTGCCGAGTTTTTAAACTCACTTCCTGCAAAGGAAAAAGCCAAGGTACTACGCACCATTCAATTATTGGGAGAGTTTGGTCCGATGCTTCGGATGCCACACAGAAGGCCGATCGATCAGGATATCTATGAACTCCGGACGGTGTTAGGCAGCAACATCTTTCGCGTGTTCCATTTTCATTACGAAAATGGCGAATTCATCTTGTTGAATGGTTTTCGAAAGAAAACGGGAAAAACACCGACTGGTGAAATCGAGCGCGCCAAACGCTATCGAGACGATTATTTACGACAAAAAGGGAGGGATTCAACATGAGCTTTTTGGAAAGCTACGTGGCAGAAAATCTAAAAGATCCGGAATTCGCCAAGGAATGGGCAGACAGTGAATTAGAATATACAATCGCTCGCAATATCATTCGACGTAGAAATCGTTTAGGCCTTACGCAAAGCGAAGTTGCTTCACGTATGCACACCAAGCAAAACGTGGTATCTCGTATTGAAAATGGCAGTCAGAATGTGACCTTGAAAAGCTTGAAATCGTTAGCTGCAGCTCTTCAGACAGATGTTCCTTCCCTTATGCAAGAATATGATGAGAACCAAGATGAGCAAACGAACAGCTCCAATCTAGTAAAAAGTTAACACTAACGACTGTAATAACCCTCGATCGGTCATTTAGCCAATCGAGGGTTATCTTTGTTTTGAATGTAACTTAATTGCTATTAAGTTACATTCACTTTCCATTGGATTCTTTTAAACTTTTAAAAAGTAAACTGGATAAAACAAACGAAAGAATAACAATTGTAGGAAGAATAATAATGCCAGACACCAATTGAGTTTGAGTGTTCAAAGGGATATACGCATTTTCTAACCATGCAACAATTTTAAAAAGTAAAAAGAAAATAACAAAAGTTATTAAATAATAAATTAACTTCTCAGAGAGATTTTTCAATGTAGACCTCCTTTTAAATTTACTAAATAAAAGTTGTATCCAACGCTTGATCTGAATGTAACTTAATTCACAATAAGTTACATTCAAAAACTGATTAAGGTTCTTTAAAACCAAAGATGGCTACAAAAGTAAGGAATAAATATATACCTAGACCACAAGCATTAAACGAAACTAGATAGAGTCTTACATTGCCTTTAAGCCCGAGTAATCCTAGAACGATTCCTGCTACACCGAAAATTAGCGGCAAATAGAAGTTTATCTCCATGATAAATACTAAAAGGTCGAA
Source organism: Planococcus antarcticus DSM 14505 (assembly GCF_001687565.2). Taxonomy (NCBI): domain Bacteria; kingdom Bacillati; phylum Bacillota; class Bacilli; order Caryophanales; family Caryophanaceae; genus Planococcus; species Planococcus antarcticus. Next base: position 1,242 of record NZ_CP016536.1, on the reverse strand, counting down.
ACTTCCTGGAGAAGAAGGAAGTGCAAACGGTAAAATCATTAAAGCAAAACAAATTGCTGAAAGAATCGAGTAGATTTTTTTTAGCAAAATATCCCTCCTCCTGATTTACATCCTGTTACATCTGAATGTAACTTAACTGCACTTAAGTTACATTCAAAACCTTGATTTCCTTCATTACTTAAATGGAGTGTTAGTTGTTGCGAGATTTAGTGTCTTTTAGGTCTGAAATTCCGATAATCGGGCAAATAATAAGCCCCGCTAAAAGAATGATCGTCCATATCCAACTGTCTCCCCAGGAAGTAATTAAGTAAATTAAACAGCCGATTGCAGTAACGAATGCGCTGTATTTTTCTAGAAAACTCTTAAATGACCTAATCAAAAAAAATAGCTCCTTACTTAGTAAATAGTTCTTTCTAATACCATACCAATTGATTCCTATTTATTCCATATCCAAATTCATAAACTAGAAGGCTCTTTTCGGGAGTGTTTATTACCTACTCTTTTTTAGCTACTGTGAAAGCCATTCTAGTGCATTTAATTTTGACCCTTAGGACGGTAGTGGAGTTAATTGCTTCTGATTCTCTTCTATAAATCTCTTCTTTGCAATTTTACTTTCGACAGCTTTAGTAAGTCAGTCGTGAAGTCTCGTGATAAGATAAAAGCAAAAGAAATGTTGATATGACTGCTTTTATTCATGATGATGATATGATGAGTGAATGATGAAGGGTGATGATATTAGTGGATGAATGGTATACCGTTGGAGAATTAGCAGAGAAAACCGGAATTGCTGAACCTACTTTAAGAAGATATATAACGAAGTTTCACCTTTACTTCATCAGTAAAGGTGGCAATCGCGCCAAAAAATACAAAGCGACTGCAATTCCTGTCTTAGTAAGAATCAAAGCGCTATACGATGCTGGCTATGAGACTACAGGTCTAACTGACGTGTTAAGAAGTGAGTTTCCCGTAGTTATTAATGATAATAAGCACGGAGAAACTGAAGAAATTCAGTCTGCGCGGCCTTTAGCAACTACTGAAGACGTGGCGGAGCTAAAAAGAGTTTTAACTGAAGTGAATCAAAAATTAGCAAAGCAAGAAGAGTTTAATACCCTACTTATTCAAAAACTAGAGGATCAAAATCGCTTTATTAAAGAATCGCTAGAAAATAAAGCTCCCTTATTTTTAGAAAAAAAGATGGATGAAGAAGAGGCAGCCAAACCAGTAGAAGAATCAAAAAAAGGA
>NZ_CP016535.2 GCF_001687565.2 Planococcus antarcticus DSM 14505 | reverse complement strand
TCCGAAGTAATCCTAGCTACCTCATCCACATTTAAACTAGCAGCCTGAGTATTCTGTGGTGTCCATAAATACTAACCATCATTACTAAACAAGTAATAATCGTAAATATACTGAACTTATTTTTCTCAAATAACATCCAATCATCTCCTTATTTCTAAGTAATAACCATAATTATACTTTTTTTAAATAAAAAAAGTCAAAAATGTAAAATTAATTACTATTTTTTTTCTTATGTGATAATAAAGAGATAAAAAAGTTTATTACAAATCCCACTACTAATAATAGAATTAATAATGGCCAGGTAATTTCGTCTTGCACACTACTTATCAGGATAAAAACAAGAACGACACTAATTAATGTAATTAGTAAGTGGCTCATTTTCATTGAGATCACCTCCGATATTGATATATAAAAATCTTATTTATATATTACGATAACATATAGATTCAAATTACAATAAAGTAAGTAAATAATTACATTTATTCATTGGAGTGAATGTAACTTAATAGCAGTTAAGTTACATTCACTTTTCTTTTTTACAGTCTTCAGCAAGTCGTTAAAAGCCGGAATCTTACAGTACTTTGAACGTTCATTCCTTCTAAGAAAGTGATATACTTTAAAATAAATTAATAAATAATTTTATTTTAAAGTTAGGAGTGAAACTAATGAGTGCTACTATGCCGAAAAAAAGAGCGTCTGAACACGGACTGAAGCCCGGAAAAAAAGCCAAAAGACGGGTACGTGTTTCGCAGCAACGACAACTGAGCATCCCCAAAGATTTTTACCTGGCTCTTGGACTCACCGATGAAGCCGTCATGGAATTTACAGGGACAGAGATCATCATCCGGCCTGCCACATTCGAAGAAGTCGATTTCTCTGCAGATATTTTACAAGACTTAATCGCTCAAGGTCTTTCTGGACAAGAGTTGTTGCAAGAATTTAAGAAAATCAAAGCCCACATTCCAACAGCCCTGCAAGCATTGGAACAGGAAACGATGGCTCAGCCTGTCATCCAGGGAAGTTTAGACGACTATTTAGACGCTCTGGAGGATGATGAAGAAGATGAGTGAAGACTTGTTGCCGGTTCAGCTCAGCAAACGAGCTGGAAAAGAGTTAAAAAAGATCAAGAAGTCCGATCAAGTCCTCTATCGGAAAATGGGCGAAGCCATTACGAGCATCCGTAAGGATCCGGCCATTGGCGAAGCGAAAAAAGGGGATTTAAAAGGCTATTCCTGCTTGGACCTTCATCACAGAGGCATCAATTATGAGCTGTGTTATGCCCTACGAGAAAATGAAGAGGGCGAACTGGTTCTGGTTGTATTGCTGGGGACACGCGAAAATTTTTATATGGAATTAAAACGGTATCTAGGCAACTGATAAAAGCCATCCTTTGCTTAGGATGGCTTTTTGTTGGATTTTATCCAGCTTCAAAAGCCTCCATTGCTGGAGGGCTTTCTTCATGATTCTTGTTTTTTAAGGGTTTCTTAGTAAATCGTCGTGGTGACCACAATTGCGCAAAATTAGCGTTTGTTCAGCTGTCTGGCTGTATTCCCACGAAATCCGAGTATCCATATTAGCACTGGCTTCAAAGATGGATTTCGTCCCCTCAATACGCTTGGTTCTCAGAGAAGGTTGAAAAGGTGGTGCAGCTGCCAAGAGCTTAAGGGCCTCACTGACGGCCTTTTGCTCATTTTTGTGAAACTTTTTTATAGGATTTCTTAAATTTATTCGTGATTTCTAGTTCAAACAAGCAACGGTCACCTTCATTCCTCTTCGTCTAACCAGGCAAGCGCATCTTCTACCGCCAATGGTCCACTGGTTTGCCCTTTGTCGATCTCCTGTTGGGCTTCTTTTTCGTCTTGCTGCCACGTTTCGGTCCAATACCAAGCTGGTCTTTCGCGATTTCAATCATCGGAATCAGGACGATCCGTCCGTCTACCACGGTCACTTTGAGATTGGTATTCGCGGTTACTCCAGCTGTTCAGTATTTCGTTGGGAATCGTAATCTGCCCTTTGTTCCGCAAACGGACATGCTTGGCCACGCCGTTGTCCTTTGGACGTTCTTGAAGTTTTTGGCATTCGATACACCCCTTCCAATCTCGTATAATTTAATAAATCCAACTTTCTTACTTTCTTAAATATATACTTTCCTTCTTCTTAATTCAATTAAAATGGTTAAAATAGAGAGGGATTATATCCATTTTGAATGTAACATAATGGTAATTATGTTACATTCAGTTCTGAGATTTAGTGGTCATTCCAGTATATAAATAATCAAAAGAAAAGTGAGGTGGAAAACAATGAATAAGTATCATCGATCAAGCCTACAATTGCTCTTCATTGTCGCCATAACGTTAATAGTATCTGTATATTGGTTGAATCTAGAGATTGGTTATGGAATTATACTTTTGTTCATAGCTGTTGGATACACTATTTATCTCAATTTCAATGCAGTCAAAAAAGTAAAAATGAACAATAAATCTTGATACTCCTTTATCTTTTGATTTCAATCTCAAAGTGACCTAGTTTGACACCAACAATATTTTATTGAAAGCAGTAGATCGGTATTTGTCTGAGTTAGAAAAAACACTAATTAATATTAATAGGTGCAATATCTGGCACTCAGATTTCATTAATTTCTAGCAGTTTGAATGTAACTTAATAGCAAATAAGTTACGTTCAAAAGCCCTCCATTGCTGGAGGGCTTTCTTCATGAGTTATTCTTTTAAGGGTTTCTTAGTAAATCATCGTGGTGTCCACAGTTCCGTAAAATCAATGTTTGTTCAGCTGTCTGGCTGTATTCCCAGGATATTCGGATATCCATATTGGCACTTGCTTCAAAAATGGCTTTCGTCCCTTCAATACGCTTGGTTCTCAGGGAAGGTTGAAAAGGTGGTGCAGCTGCCAAGAGCTTAATGGTCTCGCTAACGCCCGTTGTTCATTTTTGTGAAACTTTTTATAGGATTTCTTGAATTTATTCGTAATCTCTAGTTCAAACAAGCAACGGTCACCTTCATTCCTCTTCCTCCAACCAGGCAAGCGCATCTTCTACGGCCAATGGTCCACTGTTTGCCCCTTGTCGATCTCCTGCTGGGCTTCTTTTTCGTCTTGCTGCCACGTTTCGGTCCAATACCAAGCCTGGTCTTTCGCGATTTCAATCATCGGAATCAGGACGATCCGTCCGTCTACCACGGTCACTTTGAGATTGGTATTTGCGGTTAACTCTAACTGTTCCAGTATTTCGTTGGGAATCGTTATCTGGCCTTTGTTCCGCAAACGGACATGCTTGGCCACGCCGTTGTCCGGTAAACGTTCCTGAAGTTTTGGCATCCGATTAACCACCTTTCATTTTTGTATCACTTTGATAAAATCGTACTTTCGTACTTTCTTAAATATATACTTTTTCCTTTCTAACTCAATTAAAATGTAGCCTATGTCTCCCTTCACTTTTCAACGATCAAACGAAAAACTAATGAATTCCTTTATCGAAAGAAAAAAAGCCGTATCCTTTACAGGATGCGGCTTTTAATCTGTAGAACCCTGTCTTTCGAGAAGGTGGGATCCACTCTTTTATTTTGTTGCTGAGAGGTCTTTATCTAAAAAAAGTGTACGTCAGTGTAGCAAAGAAATCACTGGAGACCGCATACAGTAACGTTCCGGCCATAGAGACAGGGACAACAACCAATATCAATTTCAGAAATGAAACTTCGGTAAGCATGGTTTCTATTCGTTCAACTGCAGAAAAATGACTGTTGTTCATCGTAACACCTCCACTTTCCATTCTAATCTATATGTCCGTCGCTTCACAGAAATTATCATCACGCCATTTTGTCCATAAAAATTCTGACACGCTGTATACGTACTTGTGTTGTAAACATCAAGCATAAAGGCACCTGCTACAACTGCTGCACCACCAGCTGCTGCTGCTTTCGCTACGGCTGCAACTGCAGGAGGAATCGCTAGAACCGGAAGATCAATACACCTACCTGATCTGTATTTTCACTTATACTTTCTTCAAGTATATTCGCTTCTTCTACCGTTAATCCATTGTCAATTGCTCGTTCACGGTCAAAAATATATGCGTCATTTTCATATGCCAATGTATCTTCAAGAGCATTCGTAATTCGTTCGTTGTCATTCTCAATCGCCTGGGCTTGTCCAACGGAGGAAAAAGCAAAGCTAAAAACCATTAAGAAAGCCACTGTTACCACTAAAAGTTTTTGAATCGAAAAAGGTACCTGATTTACATTCATAGATTTCATAAAAAAACCCCTTCCTGTAATAATGTTATTTTCGATCTTATGAAATACGTTCCCGTCTTCCACTTTAAATAACATTTTTTACTTAAAAAGGAATAAAAGAACCAGGGAATTTAAGTGAATTATCAAACAAAAACACAAAAAGCTACTTTTCTTTTAACTTTCTCTGCCTTCTTAACTCTGAAAAAACCTTTAAAATTGCTGTATTTTGATCGTAATTCGGACTTTCTTGTGGGCTAAACGAGGGAAGAATAAAGAGAAAATAACAAAGGAGTAAAATTACAGATGTTGTGCCGATCCCTTCGTGTAGTAGGATTGATAGGCATGATAAAGATCTTTGACACGGTCAAATCACTTGATGATAAAAAGTTTTGATAGCACCCCCATCATTTTTTAACTACTCTCGAATTAGAAGGAGCGAGTAAAATGAACCTCAGCAAACAAATTAAAAAATACCGAACCAGAGAACAGCTTTCCCAAGAAGAATTAGCGGAAAAACTTTATATCTCACGACAAACCATTTCCAATTGGGAAAATGAACGAAGCTATCCGGACATCCACAATTTGCTGCTGATGAGTGTTCTTTTTGCCGTATCCTTAGACGATTTAGTCAAAGGGATGTCGAGATCATGAAAAATGAAATTCAAAATGCTCAGATGAACAAATGGTCAACCTCCATGTTACTATTCGCATTTCTCTCGGTAATTTCAGTTGGCCCGATGCTTAGTTTAGCCGGAAAAAAGGACTGCTTATTTCATTGGCTTTGTTCTTATGCTGCCTGTATGCAGCCATCAAAATCGAGAAGATTAAAAAGAAGCATGATTTAAAGACATATAAAGAAATTTTGGCTTTCCAGGAAGGACGAAAACTTTCAGGCGAAGAAAGAGACAAGAGTAGAAAAACCCATCTCTACTTCAAAACTTTGATCGTCATTTTGTTTGGTGTGATTTCCGGGATATTAACGTTTTTGAGCTTGTCTCTTTTCAATTAATTCTTAAATCTTAGCGGCACATGAACGCTAGGAAGAACTTAGGAAGAAATTGAAGGTGAAAGCATAGGAACCTAGGTTCAAAAAGGGAGGCAAGGGAATCTCTTGCTTGCCCTTTTTCATTATTCTCCTAGAATCGGTAAGAAAATAATCAACTACCGGTAGTTGAATAAACATAAATTTTATTAGACTACCGGTAGTCGTTTTATTGATTTTGAATGTAACTTAATGCTAATTAAGTTACATTCACATCCGCCAGTAAAGTAGAATCATTTTATCTATCAATTCTCTTTGAATGGAAACTTTTGTAAGCCCCAGTCGTTGTTATTAATATCAATGGCAGGGGTTTTTGTAGCTGCTAAAAATACCTGAGAAAACTAGGTTGCTAGAAAGGAGAAAAGAAAATGGATGTCTTTGAACCGTTATATATTTTCGGATTTTTGCTTATATTAGGGCTGATCTATGTACCTGTTTTGCTTTATACGCTCTTCAAATTCAAATTAAATATAATTGGACTTTTTTTCACTATTTTATCAATCGGAAGTTATTTGTTGCTTGGAACTTATATGGTTGGCGCTGGTTATTATTCGGATGAACAGGCGACAGCAATGTTATTTGGGTATGGATTTCTCGAATTGACGCTTCTCTCTTACCCTTATATCTTTGTGGTATTAGCTGTTTTGCTCGGAAAAAAAGGGGAACGTTTCTAAGGTTGTTAGCAGGCTTTTAAGAAAATTTCTACTTCAACTGAATGTAACTTAATAGTAATTAAGTTACATTCATAACTGGATTTCACAGTAAAAATATACAGCAAGTTTCTATTTATTTTTCAGGCATTTGGGAGGCTCCAATGAGCAAAAAGGGGATATGTAAAATTCCAAATTGAAAATTTTTGAAAACTGAACTTTACTTGATAATACTTGATATAATATTAGCTATTACCAGATAATTGAAGATACTTTTTATGATGAAGGGGCGAAAAAAGTGAGAAAAAAAGTGTTGTATGTTATTTTATTCATTATGGTTATTGGTTTTGGTTATACTTTATTTTATTTTAATCAATATTCTATTGAAGATGAAAGGGCATCCATCGAGGCTAATTTGATGGAATGGCACAATAAAGGAAATGAAAAAGAAATAAAATTTGATATCTTAAAAGTAACTCAAATCGATGATACCAATTCTTATATCGCATTATTTGAAACAGCAGATAAAAATATTGGTTATACTCATTTGCTTAAAGGATGGAATGGGAAGTACAAAATTGAACAATCTGGATGGGGGACTAACATTGCTTCTTACCAGGATCTCAAAACGAATAAAGGGATGTATGGAATCCTAGTTGGAAAAAACCCAGACTTACAAATTGATCATATAATTGCTGAATCTGCAGAAGAAAATTTTAGTTTTACATCTACTGTTTCTAAAGACGAAACTTTTTTAGTATATGAAAAACTGCCAAGTGATTTAAAGTCAACTTTTCTTCCTAATGTAACGCTTTATGACGAAGGCCAAAATATAATTGCTCCATTAAGTGAATAGCATAATAGGCAGAAAAAGACAGCAGATTTTCTAGTAGTTAAATAAAATCATTGTATTAGGCATTCTTGATTCTTTTGCTCCCCAGCCTACTGACATACTACCAGGTGTCAAACCAATAGAAGCAGTACCAGTAAATCCAGCAGTTAAATGAGTATAATGACCATAAGCATTCGCTCTAATGTCATTTTTATTACCTTTTTTAACTTGAACAGATATATATCCATTATGGTTATATGGAGGAATATTTGTACCAATTGCTTTCAAATTAAACTTTTTTGCTATCCCATAACTATTTCTGCTTGTACTTTTAGAACCTAAAGTATGAACGCCTTTGCCGTCAGTATATTTGTAAGAAAATCCTTCAGTTCCAGGAACCTTAACAGCACTTGCAGAATGAGTGATTCCAACTACATCTGTAAATTGAGCATTAGGGCTCTTTAACCAAACAAATGAATTCTTTAATAGTACATTTCCATTAGAGAGCTTTGATGACGTAGTAGTCATTTTAAACCAACTAGTTTTGACCGTACTACTTGTGGAAGAAGTAGACGTGGTGGATGTAGTAGGCTGAATAGACATAGTAGAGATTGGCGGTTTAACTACTGTGATTCCACCAAGACTTGGTGGAATCACAGTAGTTGGCGTTGTGTTAACAAGTGGCCCAACTCTATCTAATGCTTCTTTTTCAGTGATTTCTAATACCGTGGTTCTTTCGTATAAATCTGTAGTAACTTCATAAAAATGATTAGTTTTTTGAGTAAGTTCTCCATCTAATTCTTTGTATTTTCCGAATTCATCGTTAGTCATGGTAGTCAATTCTTCTTCAGTAAAACCTAAATCTCTTAACTCATTTTTATTTGTTAAACTAAGACTTACCGGTGTAACAAGCTCCTCGAAAAAAACATCCTCTGTCTCAGTAATAGGTTCTTCGGCAAAAGTAGTGTTTACACCTAAAAAACTAAGCATAAAGACTATAGCTATTGCATTTAAATAAAATTTCTTCATCTTTCTCTTTCCCCCTTCTAATTCCCTGATTTATATAGTACTTTTTTACAATATATCTAATAAAAAATTTTGTAAATAATACATTTTTGACTAAAAAAGTATTATTTTGTAAATTGAAATATCTACTTTCAAAATAACTTATTTACTATGAAAATGAATGTAACTTAATAGCAATTAAGTTACATTCGAAGTACTTGATTTATCTTAATTCTAGTAACATAGGAAAAAGGAAAGTAATGAAAATTTAAGCTATATAGCTGGTTAGCAACCAGCCGTGATCATGATGATTATTGAAATTGACGGTTACTTCAACCAAGCCTTATTGACCGGTAAAAAATGTTCCAAGCAGCAATTGAGGCAGATGTATCGACAAGCAGACCAATTAACTTTTGAGACTCGTGACTTTGCCAATGTGTTTTGCCGGCTTCATAACTTTGATCAAATTCCGTATTCAGCGGATATAGAAGTTGATTTTGTCTTGGATACGGATACCGGCAGGATCTACTCTCCGAGTTACTAACTTTTACGAATCATTTTTTGAGACTTTTTGTTAAATTTGAATGTAACTTAATACTAATTATGTTACATTCAAATCCCCGATTCCATTGACTTCCTAAGAAAAACCAGCGAAACTGATTTTACTAGAAAAAAAGATACATTCAAATCCTTGATTCTACTGGGCTCGTTTTTAGTTGACGGCGCTCTTTTTCTTTTGATCGAAATGCCTTGAGTAGTTCGCTACATACGGTATTTACCCAATTAAACACAAACTTTACAACAATTCATTGTGAGAAAACAGAAACGACCATAAAGGGGAAAAGCATTTATGAAAAAGAAGTTGCTGGTAGGATTAGTGATTGTTAGTTTAGGTGTTAATTTATTTGTGTTCGGGGATTGGCTTCTCGTTAAACGAGGAACCCAACCGACAGCGGAGGAAGAAATCGCGTTAAGCGAAATGGTCCTGAAAACGGTGGAAAGCACGGATTACCAAACGATTGCCGGCAAGGAGAAAATCATTGCAATCGACAGAGGCATGGACACGTCAAAAGGTGGCGCATTTCCCTATTACTTTGGTGTAAATGTTTACACGGATACACAAACCCATATTTTTGCTTGTGCTGATACGGACTGTTCTGCCATGAAAAGCGCTGGAACCATGTATTCCATTTACAAAGACGAAGATCCACGTCTGCCCTTTGACCAATAAGAAGTCTTGAAAGAGGTGCGAACCATGCGAAATAAGCAGCGTGAAATTAAAGACGTCCAGCCGATCCGGTCACTGGACCGGATCGAAGACATGAAATGGAGCCTGAAGAAGTGGTGCGGCGAACGGGACTACATCCTGTTTCTTCTCGGCATCAATTCCGGGCTGCGGGTTGGGGATCTGTTAGCCATCAAAACCAGCGAGATTCAGGGCAAGCACGTGGTGTCGTTACGGGAAGGCAAAACCGGCAAACGCCGAACCATTCACCTCGGCAACATCTACGACGAACTAGATGCCTATATTCGCACGTTAGAGGGCGCTCAGTGGCTTTTTCCAAGTCGGAAGGGAATTGGACCGATTACACGCGTTCAAGCCTACAGACAGCTTCAGAAAGCCGCACAGATGGTCGATATCTCCATGGGCATCGGTACGCATACATTGCGCAAAACATTTGGCTATTGGCATTACAAGCAGTTTAAAGACATTGCCGAGCTGCAGAATATCTTGAATCATGCCCATCCGCAAATTACCTTGCGTTACATTGGCATCACGGACGAGCAAATCGAAAGCAATTTGAAAACATTTCGATTGTAAACGAACGTATTTTTTAAGGCATGGGGAAGGGAGAAATCAAAGATGCACAACGAAAATAAAAACAGAGTCAATCTATTGGTATTAGCAATCAGCACCTTTGTTTTTAAGCGAATTCGAAAAAGGAAACAAGAGAACCTAAATGAATAAAAAAAGGGATTATATATTACTTATATCAGCAGTTATTCTATTTTTAGTTTTAGTTTTTTTGTTACCTGAGCAACATAAATTTTATGCATTATTAACTCCATTGGTATTTTGGATAATCCACTACAGTTTAAGACTAAAAGGGAAATTAAAGAAACGTTAAAACAGCAGTTGGATCACAATCAAAAAAAGATTGGTGAAAAAATCCATTTGAGGGGGTTTTAAGGCCTTTTAGCTCGATAGGTTTGGGTATATTCGATTTTCCCCTTACAAACGTTTCTAGAGTGGTTTTTGAGCGTTTAACGAATACTTGAACACGGAGAAAGACCTGTCCTTTTCTAGAAAGGGTTTTTCTTCTGTTTTTTGAACTATCACATTTTCGGTCCCATTTATTCCCCACCACCAACTTCCTTGCGCGCCTGCGCGTGTGTTGTTGGTGTTTTTAATTACTTTGTTTTAATTGTTTTAACTGTTTTAGGGAGGCTCTGAGCCCTTGGTATGACTGGTTTTTTTCACTCTAACTATTACCTTTTCGGGTTTAACTATTACCTTTTCGGGTTTAACTATTACCTTTTCGGGTTCTAACTATTACCTTTTCGGGTTTAACTATTACCTTTTCGGGTTTAACTATTACTTAATCATATAATTTATAATAATAGCTTTGCAACAATGTTTTTTATTGATATTATATTATTTACTATTACTTTAAATTTAAAAGTAATATTTAATTTATTAAAAAAAAATAAAGGTAATATTTAATTGAAGGGAGAGAGAGAAATGAACGAAAAACATATGGTTACTCAATCAAATAAACTAATTGAAGCTAGGCATGTAAAGACTTTATCAGCAAGAGAACAAAAAATTATTCTTACTATGGTCTCCATGATTCAGCCGGATGATAAAGATTTCAAAGAATACAGTATTTCAATTCATGAATTTAGCGAAATGCTGGGTCTGAAAGGTCATGCAAAATATGAAGAAATTAAAGAGGTCGCTTTGAGGTTACAAGAAAAAACTCTTTTTATCCCTGATGAAAAAGGATTTGTTACAACCAATTGGGTAGCAAGTCAGCGTTATATAGAAGGAGAAGGAACGATTGAATTATCATTTTCCCCGTATCTTAAACCTTACTTATTACAGTTGAAAACTGCCTTTACTTCTTACAGATTGAGCAATATATTATCTTTGAAAAGTGGCTATACTATACGACTCTATGAACTGATGAAAAAATGGCAGCATCTTGGAAAATGGGAATGTCCAGTGGATTCTCTTAGAGAAAAAATGGGTTCCAATAGCAAGGCATATTCACTTTACGGTAATTTTAAAAATAAAATTTTATTACCTTCGATTGATGAATTGAATGAGCACACTGATCTTTTTGTGGAGTACAAGGAAATCAAAAAAGGTCGTAGAGTTGAAAAAATAGAGTTTTCGATAAAGCGTTCAGTCGAAAAAGAAATTAAATTACCTGAATCAAAACGGGTATCTGAACAAGCGGATAACGAGGAAATTCGTTATCGTTTAAATGCGTTGGCAAATGGTTATCAATTCGACAATATTTATTTCAGTCAATTGTATCAGGGAGCGTTAGTTATTTTCTCCGATCAAGCGGAATTAGAATTGGAAATGCTAATTCGCTATGTTAACGAAGAAAAAAGCGTCAAAAACCCTTTAGGGTTCATCAAATCCAAAATCACTTCTGCCTGGGAGATCCATGAAACTGGAGGACACATTACGTTCGCCGATTTGCAGCCGATGAAGGAACGCCCAACCGGACGGCAAGAGAAACTGCCGGACTGGTTCACGTCCAGAAACGAACCCCAAGAAGCTGCCGAACCGAATCCCGAACTCGCCAAAGAGAAAGAGCAAGTGCTGAAAAAATTGGCCGAAAAAAAAGGAAAGCAAACAAAAAAAAATCTGCCCACCTCATAACAAATTCAACATTCCAATCGGATTTTTTCTGGAAACAGAAAGCCCGGTTGGGATTTTTTCGTTCTCTTTTTTTGTGTGTTTGGATGGTTTGTTCTTTTTTTTTGGCCACTCGTTTTGGAATCCCGTTTGAGAAAATAACACGGACAAGTTCACGGCGAGTGCCCATTTATACGCACCTATTTTCTTTCAGAAAAAAGCGCGTCTCTCATGGGTTTCCTATCGGATTGTAAAATTGGAAGGGATTTGGAACGGAATTACCAAAAGAGGGAGGAAGAGCATAAGGGAAAACTGACCCCAACTTCATTGGGGTACTAGGCGGAGCCTAGTGTTTTCATGGGGACGTCTTTTTGTCTATTTGCCTCAGATTTGAGGCAGCCAATTTGGGAAATGCCTCAGAATTGAGGCACGTTATTCGGGTAAATTCCTTCGCTTTTAGAGAGGTTTTTGCTATTTGCCTCAGAGTTGAGGCACGTTATTTCAATCATGCCTCAGGTTTGAGGCATACAAAAAAAAGGAATTTCACCGAAAAAGAAACCGTTTCAAGAAAAAGAAAGGAAGTTCTTCCGCCGTTTTATCCTTGGATCTTGAACGAAAAAAACAAAAAGAGAAGCTGCTGCATGAAAAAAACGAGCTGTTTTCCGATGAAAAAAAACGGGAAACCTCTTCCGAAAGAATCGATTTCCGTCTTTCTTTTGTTCCATTTTCTGTTCGCGGTTTGGCAAAAACTAGTCGCTTTTTGGGAGCATGTTGTATCAAAAAAAGAAACAAAAGATGGATCGAATCCCTAAAAAATGAACTTTTTCTGTCAGGTATTTTCATTTTCAGCTACGCCGATCTCATCAAGAGATGAAATTTTTTATCCTTTTTGATGTTGGCTGCAGAACATAAAAGAGTTCGTCCTTCTTCTTTTTTTGTACGAACCGAGTCTTCGAAAAGCAAAAATAGTTCACAACATGACGCCAGTTTTCATGTGAAAAGTGGTACAGAAGTGTACCAAACACTTTTAAATGTGGTACAAAACTGTACCAAAACGAAAAAATAGTGGTATCACTCAAACACGAGGCTCTGCCTAGTCTGGCAATGAAATTGCAAGCACGTTTTCCTTATGCTCTTTCGCTGTTTTTTTCTTGGTCCGTGAACTTTCCGGTTTAATTTAAGCCCCTGCAGGAAACCAAAACGGCGCTGTTATTTTTGAAAAAAATCACTGCGTGTAAATGGGCACTCGCATTCAATGTCTTACTTTTGAATGCTTATTTTCTTTAAAAAGAAAAATCAGTTGTCTCAAAAATATTTGAAAATAAATAAAAAATGTCCGACCCTAACGGATCAGAGAGTGGAGAAAAGTTTAATTTGCTTTTATAAAATTCAATACAGAAATAATAAGCAAGACGATAATAGAAGCTCCAAGGAATACGAGACCAATAACACCTAATCCCATTCCGTCCCAGCCACCGATATCCAAGCTCCAAATAATAACGATGATACTTAAAATGGCAAAAACTAAGGGGATAATGTATTGGAACGGAGAGTTTCTTTTATAGAAAATCCAAGAAAAAACGACTAAAAACAAACTAATTATAGTACCTATGATAATTAAATCCATTTTGAAAACTCCTTAAGCTAAAGAATTTTCTTTAGTATATCATTTGTCTTTTTGCCTGTTTTTTATTCTTCTCAGTCTGTGGATCAGGGGAGACGGGCCAATGGTTATCGCTAAGTTCAAATCATTTTAAAGCTGATGAACAGGTTCGTTTGATGTTGATCGTCTTCCGATAACCTGTGATATGTAAACTTGTTCACTTATTTTTAAAAAGACTTCTGGACTTTAAGATGTTAAGAGCAGTTCACCCGCAACAAATAAGATATAAGCTGCTACTAAAATTATAAGATAGGCGAATATTTTTTTCTCTTTCCGAAGTTCTTTGATGCCCATTACTAGTATCATCAAACCCAGGGAGAGAAGCGTATAGTATTGGTAATCAAAATTCTGTGTCAATAATGCAAAAAGAGCCAACCCCAACGTAAGTACTGCAAGCAAGATATGTAAAATCGTTAACAAGAAACTCATCCTTCCTTTTGCTCTTTTTCATTTTCACATAATTTTTTGGCTCCTATCTTTTGCATTCAAACGAATAGCTAGCGAAAAGAGCGCTATGGATTTCTAACTCGGTGTTCCCACCATTTTCTGAACACTGTGTGCTTAAAGAATCAATTTGTTTGGTATTAAAATAGCTGGAAGTAATAACTAGAACAAAAGCCAGCAACAAAATACTCATAACGATCAGCAAACCATTTTTACCGTTTATTTTCGACACGATTGTTTCCTCCTTTTTCTTTTTTTTTGGTAATAACTAAAGTTTAACTTAAATTCCCATTTTTAGAAGAACTAAAAAGATACTAGAGAATAGTGTTTTCTTTTATTTGTTCTGAAAATCTCTTTAAACCGGTATCTTTCAGCCTAAAAGAAGCATAAAATAAAGCTACATTTAAAATCAATTTAAGCTAAATTTAAGGGGTGAAAAAATGCGAATTACGATTAGTCGGCTCGTAAAAGAACTGAATCTTGAAGCCCATCAACTCCGGGAATGGGAAAAACGGGATTGGCTAGGAGAGGTCGTGAAAGACCCTAGACAGAATCAACAACGGGTTTATACGGAAGAACAAGTAGAGCGCATCCAGCTGATTGCCCAGACGATTCAAGCTCAGCGAGCAAAAGGAATCAAGCGGACGGACTTTGAAGAAGTGGAAACCAACCTCTTGGAACGGTTCGGGGGAGAAGTAAAGCGTCTAGACACGGATTTAGTGGTTGCTCCACAGTCTCTCAACCAAATTGTTGAATTACTAATAGGTCAGAACCAAAAAATCAACGAGCTGCAGCAACTTATGGAACAGCAGCCAAAACAACAATTAACGGATCCGGTAGACCACACAGAAGTGCTTGAGGACATGAAAACCGAATTGAAAAAGAGCCAGGAACGGGAAGAACAATTGTTGGCCATCGTCCAACAGCTGCAAACCGATCTGGACGAATTGAAAAAAGTCCCGGCAAAATCCAAGTGGAAGTTTTGGGACAAAGACTAGGTTTTGAATGTAACTTATGTGCAGTTAAGTTACATTCACTTCCAAATATATTGTGATATTAATGAAAGGGGAATCTTAATGGATAAGCGCTTAAAAGATGCACTTACAGTGGCATTAGTAACATTTTTAGTATCAGTTATTTTGCTCCCTATTCTCTTTGGAGAAATAAAATGGATTACACTTATTGGCATTATACTGATTGTATTTGTTGGAAAATTATTCATAGGATCTAAATCAAAAAGAGCATAAACAAATTCAGAATTAAAATAAGACTTATTTAGCATCAGTTGGTTTATCTATAAGTGAATGTAACTTTTTGTGAAGTAAGTTACATTCAAAAGCCCTCCATTGCTGGAGGGCTTTTGATTATAAGTCTCAGTATTTAATCTATAAATTATTTTAAACAACCAGCTGCCACACTCCCTGCTAGCCATACCCCGCCAACAGCAGTACCTAAGGCCCATCCTGCTGGACCACTAACACCTGCAACTGTCATAAGCCCAGTAAAGGCTCCAGTATGTGCAAAACCAGCAAGGGTTGCAGCCCCACAGCCACTTATTCTGGCCATCGACACAACATTCGAGTTTGCTTCTTCTATTATTTCTTTTTTGTACTCCTCACCTTCTGGACTTGCTAAAACTTCATTAAGTTTTTCTAAGGTTTGTACTAACTCATTAAAATATTCTTTACCAATTCGAGATTCCAATTCTACTTCTCTTTCGATAATTACTGTGCCATCTTTTTCATTCAATACAAGATATTCCGAAGTAATCCTAGCTACCTCATCCACATTTAAACTAGCAGCCTGAGTATTCTGTGGTGTCCATAAAATACTAACCATCATTACTAAACAAGTAATAATCGTAAATATACTGAACTTATTTTTCTCAAATAACATCCAAATCATCTCCTTATTTCTAAGTAATAACCATAATTATACTTTTTTTAAATAAAAAAAGTCAAAAATGTAAAATTAATTACTATTTTTTTTCTTATGTGATAATAAAGAGATAAAAAAGTTTATTACAAATCCCACTACTAATAATAGAATTAATAATGGCCAGGTAATTTCGTCTTGCACACTACTTATCAGGATAAAAACAAGAACGACACTAATTAATGTAATTAGTAAGTGGCTCATTTTCATTGAGATCACCTCCGATATTGATATATAAAAATCTTATTTATATATTACGATAACATATAGATTCAAATTACAATAAAGTAAGTAAATAATTACATTTATTCATTGGAGTGAATGTAACTTAATAGCAGTTAAGTTACATTCACTTTTCTTTTTTACAGTCTTCAGCAAGTCGTTAAAAGCCGGAATCTTACAGTACTTTGAACGTTCATTCCTTCTAAGAAAGTGATATACTTTAAAATAAATTAATAAATAATTTTATTTTAAAGTTAGGAGTGAAACTAATGAGTGCTACTATGCCGAAAAAAAGAGCGTCTGAACACGGACTGAAGCCCGGAAAAAAAGCCAAAAGACGGGTACGTGTTTCGCAGCAACGACAACTGAGCATCCCCAAAGATTTTTACCTGGCTCTTGGACTCACCGATGAAGCCGTCATGGAATTTACAGGGACAGAGATCATCATCCGGCCTGCCACATTCGAAGAAGTCGATTTCTCTGCAGATATTTTACAAGACTTAATCGCTCAAGGTCTTTCTGGACAAGAGTTGTTGCAAGAATTTAAGAAAATCAAAGCCCACATTCCAACAGCCCTGCAAGCATTGGAACAGGAAACGATGGCTCAGCCTGTCATCCAGGGAAGTTTAGACGACTATTTAGACGCTCTGGAGGATGATGAAGAAGATGAGTGAAGACTTGTTGCCGGTTCAGCTCAGCAAACGAGCTGGAAAAGAGTTAAAAAAGATCAAGAAGTCCGATCAAGTCCTCTATCGGAAAATGGGCGAAGCCATTACGAGCATCCGTAAGGATCCGG
Source organism: Planococcus antarcticus DSM 14505 (assembly GCF_001687565.2). Lineage (NCBI taxonomy): Bacteria > Bacillati > Bacillota > Bacilli > Caryophanales > Caryophanaceae > Planococcus > Planococcus antarcticus. The sequence continues at coordinate 14,305 of NZ_CP016535.2, read as the reverse complement.
CCATTGGCGAAGCGAAAAAAGGGGATTTAAAAGGCTATTCCTGCTTGGACCTTCATCACAGAGGCATCAATTATGAGCTGTGTTATGCCCTACGAGAAAATGAAGAGGGCGAACTGGTTCTGGTTGTATTGCTGGGGACACGCGAAAATTTTTATATGGAATTAAAACGGTATCTAGGCAACTGATAAAAGCCATCCTTTGCTTAGGATGGCTTTTTGTTGGATTTTATCCAGCTTCAAAAGCCCTCCATTGCTGGAGGGCTTTCTTCATGACTTCTTGTTTTTTAAGGGTTTCTTAGTAAATCGTCGTGGTGACCACAATTGCGCAAAATTAGCGTTTGTTCAGCTGTCTGGCTGTATTCCCACGAAATCCGAGTATCCATATTAGCACTGGCTTCAAAGATGGATTTCGTCCCCTCAATACGCTTGGTTCTCAGAGAAGGTTGAAAAGGTGGTGCAGCTGCCAAGAGCTTAAGGGCCTCACTGACGGCCTTTTGCTCATTTTTGTGAAACTTTTTATAGGATTTCTTAAATTTATTCGTGATTTCTAGTTCAAACAAGCAACGGTCACCTTCATTCCTCTTCGTCTAACCAGGCAAGCGCATCTTCTACCGCCAATGGTCCACTGGTTTGCCCTTTGTCGATCTCCTGTTGGGCTTCTTTTTCGTCTTGCTGCCACGTTTCGGTCCAATACCAAGCCTGGTCTTTCGCGATTTCAATCATCGGAATCAGGACGATCCGTCCGTCTACCACGGTCACTTTGAGATTGGTATTCGCGGTTAACTCCAGCTGTTCCAGTATTTCGTTGGGAATCGTAATCTGCCCTTTGTTCCGCAAACGGACATGCTTGGCCACGCCGTTGTCCTTTGGACGTTCTTGAAGTTTTGGCATTCGATACACCCCTTCCAATCTCGTATAATTTAATAAAATCCAACTTTCTTACTTTCTTAAATATATACTTTCCTTCTTCTTAATTCAATTAAAATGGTTAAAATAGAGAGGGATTATATCCATTTTGAATGTAACATAATGGTAATTATGTTACATTCAGTTCTGAGATTTAGTGGTCATTCCAGTATATAAATAATCAAAAGAAAAGTGAGGTGGAAAACAATGAATAAGTATCATCGATCAAGCCTACAATTGCTCTTCATTGTCGCCATAACGTTAATAGTATCTGTATATTGGTTGAATCTAGAGATTGGTTATGGAATTATACTTTTGTTCATAGCTGTTGGATACACTATTTATCTCAATTTCAATGCAGTCAAAAAAGTAAAAATGAACAATAAATCTTGATACTCCTTTATCTTTTGATTTCAATCTCAAAGTGACCTAGTTTGACACCAACAATATTTTATTGAAAGCAGTAGATCGGTATTTGTCTGAGTTAGAAAAAACACTAATTAATATTAATAGGTGCAATATCTGGCACTCAGATTTCATTAATTTCTAGCAGTTTGAATGTAACTTAATAGCAAATAAGTTACGTTCAAAAGCCCTCCATTGCTGGAGGGCTTTCTTCATGAGTTATTCTTTTAAGGTTTCTTAGTAAATCATCGTGGTGTCCACAGTTCCGTAAAATCAATGTTTGTTCAGCTGTCTGGCTGTATTCCCAGGATATTCGGATATCCATATTGGCACTTGCTTCAAAAATGGCTTTCGTCCCTTCAATACGCTTGGTTCTCAGGGAAGGTTGAAAAGGTGGTGCAGCTGCCAAGAGCTTAATGGTCTCGCTAACGGCCCGTTGTTCATTTTTGTGAAACTTTTTATAGGATTTCTTGAATTTATTCGTAATCTCTAGTTCAAACAAGCAACGGTCACCTTCATTCCTCTTCCTCCAACCAGGCAAGCGCATCTTCTACGGCCAATGGTCCACTGGTTTGCCCCTTGTCGATCTCCTGCTGGGCTTCTTTTTCGTCTTGCTGCCACGTTTCGGTCCAATACCAAGCCTGGTCTTTCGCGATTTCAATCATCGGAATCAGGACGATCCGTCCGTCTACCACGGTCACTTTGAGATTGGTATTTGCGGTTAACTCTAACTGTTCCAGTATTTCGTTGGGAATCGTTATCTGGCCTTTGTTCCGCAAACGGACATGCTTGGCCACGCCGTTGTCCGGTAAACGTTCCTGAAGTTTTGGCATCCGATTAACCACCTTTCATTTTTGTATCACTTTGATAAAATCGTACTTTCGTACTTTCTTAAATATATACTTTTTCCTTTTCTAACTCAATTAAAATGTAGCCTATGTCTCCCTTCACTTTTCAACGATCAAACGAAAAACTAATGAATTCCTTTATCGAAAGAAAAAAAGCCGTATCCTTTACAGGATGCGGCTTTTAATCTGTAGAACCCTGTCTTTCGAGAAGGTGGGATCCACTCTTTTATTTTGTTGCTGAGAGTCTTTATCTAAAAAAAGTGTACGTCAGTGTAGCAAAGAAATCACTGGAGACCGCATACAGTAACGTTCCGCCATAGAGACAGGGACAACAACCAATATCAATTTCAGAAATGAAACTTCGGTAAGCATGGTTTCTATTCGTTCAACTGCAGAAAAATGACTGTTGTTCATCGTAACACCTCCACTTTCCATTCTAATCTATATGTCCCGTCGCTTCACAGAAATTATCAATCACGCCATTTTGTCCATAAAAATTCTGACACGCTGTATACGTACTTGTGTTGTAAACATCAAGCATAAAGGCACCTGCTACAACTGCTGCACCACCAGCTGCTGCTGCTTTCGCTACGGCTGCAACTGCAGGAGGAATCGCTAGAACCGGAAGGATCAATACACCTACCTGATCTGTATTTTCACTTATACTTTCTTCAAGTATATTCGCTTCTTCTACCGTTAATCCATTGTCATTGCTCGTTCACGGTCAAAAATATATGCGTCATTTTCATATGCCAATGTATCTTCAAGAGCATTCGTAATTCGTTCGTTGTCATTCTCAATCGCCTGGGCTTGTCCAACGGAGGAAAAAGCAAAGCTAAAAACCATTAAGAAAGCCACTGTTACCACTAAAAGTTTTTGAATCGAAAAAGGTACCTGATTTACATTCATAGATTTCATAAAAAAACCCCTTCCTGTAATAATGTTATTTTCGATCTTATGAAATACGTTCCCGTCTTCCACTTTAAATAACATTTTTACTTAAAAAGGAATAAAAGAACCAGGGAATTTAAGTGAATTATCAAACAAAAACACAAAAAGCTACTTTTCTTTTAACTTTCTCTGCCTTCTTAACTCTGAAAAAACCTTTAAAATTGCTGTATTTTATCGTAATTCGGACTTTCTTGTGGGCTAAACGAGGGAAGAATAAGAGAAAAATAACAAAAGGAGTAAAATTACAGATGTTGTGCCGATCCCTTCGTGTAGTAGGATGATAGGCATGATAAAGATCTTTGACACGGTCAAATCACTTGATGATAAAAAGTTTTGATAGCACCCCATCATTTTTAACTACTCTCGAATTAGAAGGAGCGAGTAAAATAACCTCAGCAAACAAATTAAAAAATACCGAACCAGAGAACAGCTTTCCCAAGAAGAATTAGCGGAAAAACTTTATATCTCACGACAAACCATTTCCAATTGGGAAAATGAAACGAAGCTATCCGGACATCCACAATTTGCTGCTGATGAGTGTTCTTTTTGCCGTATCCTTAGACGATTTAGTCAAAGGGGATGTCGAGATCATGAAAAATGAAATTCAAAATGCTCAGATGAACAAATGGTCAACCTCCATTTACTATTCGCATTTCTCTCGTAATTTCAGTTGGCCCGATGCTTAGTTTAGCCGGAAAAAAGGGACTGCTTATTTCATTGGCTTTGTTCTTATGCTGCCTGTATGCAGCCATCAAAATCGAGAAGATTAAAAAGAAGCATGATTTAAAACATATAAGAAATTTTGGCTTTCCAGGAAGGACGAAAACTTTCAGGCGAAGAAAGAGACAAGAGTAGAAAAACCCATCTCTACTTCAAAACTTTGATCGTCATTTGTTTGGTTGATTTCCGGGATATTAACGTTTTTGAGCTTGTCTCTTTTCAATTAATTCTTAAATCTTAGCGGCACATGAACGCTAGGAAGAACTTAGGAAGAAATTGAAGGTGAAAGCATAGAACTAGGTTCAAAAAAGGAGGCAAGGGAATCTCTTGCTTGCCCTTTTTCATTATTCTCCTAGAATCGTAAGAAAATAATCAACTACCGGTAGTTGAATAAACATAAATTTATAGACTACGGTAGTCGTTTTATTGATTTTGAATGTAACTTAATGCTAATTAAGTTACATTCACATCCGCCAGTAAAGTAGAATCATTTTATCTATCAATTCTCTTTGAATGGAAACTTTTGTAAGCCCCAGTCGTTGTTATTAATATCAATGGCAGGGTTTTGTAGCTGCTAAAAATACCTGAGAAAACTAGGTTGCTAAAAGGAGAAAAGAAAATGGATGTCTTTGAACCGTTATATATTTTCGGATTTTTGCTTATATTAGGGCTGATCTATGTACCTGTTTTGCTTTATACGCTCTTCAAATTCAAATTAAATATAATTGGACTTTTTTTCACTATTTTATCAATCGGAAGTTATTTGTTGCTTGGAACTTATATGGTTGGCGCTGGTTATTATTCGGATGAACAGGCGACAGCAATGTTATTTGGGTATGGATTTCTCGAATTGACGCTTCTCTCTTACCCTTATATCTTTGTGGTATTAGCTGTTTTGCTCGGAAAAAAAGGGGAACGTTTCTAAGGTTGTTAGCAGGCTTTTAAGAAAATTTCTACTTCAACTGAATGTAACTTAATAGTAATTAAGTTACATTCATAACTGGATTTCACAGTAAAAATATACAGCAAGTTTCTATTTATTTTTCAGGCATTTGGGAGGCTCCAATGAGCAAAAAGGGGATATGTAAAATTCCAAATTGAAAATTTTTGAAAACTGAACTTTACTTGATAATACTTGATATAATATTAGCTATTACCAGATAATTGAAGATACTTTTTATGATGAAGGGGCGAAAAAAGTGAGAAAAAAAGTGTTGTATGTTATTTTATTCATTATGGTTATTGGTTTTGGTTATACTTTATTTTATTTTAATCAATATTCTATTGAAGATGAAAGGGCATCCATCGAGGCTAATTTGATGGAATGGCACAATAAAGGAAATGAAAAAGAAATAAAATTTGATATCTTAAAAGTAACTCAAATCGATGATACCAATTCTTATATCGCATTATTTGAAACAGCAGATAAAAATATTGGTTATACTCATTTGCTTAAAGGATGGAATGGGAAGTACAAAATTGAACAATCTGGATGGGGGACTAACATTGCTTCTTACCAGGATCTCAAAACGAATAAAGGGATGTATGGAATCCTAGTTGGAAAAAACCCAGACTTACAAATTGATCATATAATTGCTGAATCTGCAGAAGAAAATTTTAGTTTTACATCTACTGTTTCTAAAGACGAAACTTTTTTAGTATATGAAAAACTGCCAAGTGATTTAAAGTCAACTTTTCTTCCTAATGTAACGCTTTATGACGAAGGCCAAAATATAATTGCTCCATTAAGTGAATAGCATAATAGGCAGAAAAAGACAGCAGATTTTCTAGTAGTTAAATAAAATCATTGTATTAGGCATTCTTGATTCTTTTGCTCCCCAGCCTACTGACATACTACCAGGTGTCAAACCAATAGAAGCAGTACCAGTAAATCCAGCAGTTAAATGAGTATAATGACCATAAGCATTCGCTCTAATGTCATTTTTATTACCTTTTTTAACTTGAACAGATATATATCCATTATGGTTATATGGAGGAATATTTGTACCAATTGCTTTCAAATTAAACTTTTTTGCTATCCCATAACTATTTCTGCTTGTACTTTTAGAACCTAAAGTATGAACGCCTTTGCCGTCAGTATATTTGTAAGAAAATCCTTCAGTTCCAGGAACCTTAACAGCACTTGCAGAATGAGTGATTCCAACTACATCTGTAAATTGAGCATTAGGGCTCTTTAACCAAACAAATGAATTCTTTAATAGTACATTTCCATTAGAGAGCTTTGATGACGTAGTAGTCATTTTAAACCAACTAGTTTTGACCGTACTACTTGTGGAAGAAGTAGACGTGGTGGATGTAGTAGGCTGAATAGACATAGTAGAGATTGGCGGTTTAACTACTGTGATTCCACCAAGACTTGGTGGAATCACAGTAGTTGGCGTTGTGTTAACAAGTGGCCCAACTCTATCTAATGCTTCTTTTTCAGTGATTTCTAATACCGTGGTTCTTTCGTATAAATCTGTAGTAACTTCATAAAAATGATTAGTTTTTTGAGTAAGTTCTCCATCTAATTCTTTGTATTTTCCGAATTCATCGTTAGTCATGGTAGTCAATTCTTCTTCAGTAAAACCTAAATCTCTTAACTCATTTTTATTTGTTAAACTAAGACTTACCGGTGTAACAAGCTCCTCGAAAAAAACATCCTCTGTCTCAGTAATAGGTTCTTCGGCAAAAGTAGTGTTTACACCTAAAAAACTAAGCATAAAGACTATAGCTATTGCATTTAAATAAAATTTCTTCATCTTTCTCTTTCCCCCTTCTAATTCCCTGATTTATATAGTACTTTTTTACAATATATCTAATAAAAAATTTTGTAAATAATACATTTTTGACTAAAAAAGTATTATTTTGTAAATTGAAATATCTACTTTCAAAATAACTTATTTACTATGAAAATGAATGTAACTTAATAGCAATTAAGTTACATTCGAAGTACTTGATTTATCTTAATTCTAGTAACATAGGAAAAAGGAAAGTAATGAAAATTTAAGCTATATAGCTGGTTAGCAACCAGCCGTGATCATGATGATTATTGAAATTGACGGTTACTTCAACCAAGCCTTATTGACCGGTAAAAAATGTTCCAAGCAGCAATTGAGGCAGATGTATCGACAAGCAGACCAATTAACTTTTGAGACTCGTGACTTTGCCAATGTGTTTTGCCGGCTTCATAACTTTGATCAAATTCCGTATTCAGCGGATATAGAAGTTGATTTTGTCTTGGATACGGATACCGGCAGGATCTACTCTCCGAGTTACTAACTTTTACGAATCATTTTTTGAGACTTTTTGTTAAATTTGAATGTAACTTAATACTAATTATGTTACATTCAAATCCCCGATTCCATTGACTTCCTAAGAAAAACCAGCGAAACTGATTTTACTAGAAAAAAAGATACATTCAAATCCTTGATTCTACTGGGCTCGTTTTTAGTTGACGGCGCTCTTTTTCTTTTGATCGAAATGCCTTGAGTAGTTCGCTACATACGGTATTTACCCAATTAAACACAAACTTTACAACAATTCATTGTGAGAAAACAGAAACGACCATAAAGGGGAAAAGCATTTATGAAAAAGAAGTTGCTGGTAGGATTAGTGATTGTTAGTTTAGGTGTTAATTTATTTGTGTTCGGGGATTGGCTTCTCGTTAAACGAGGAACCCAACCGACAGCGGAGGAAGAAATCGCGTTAAGCGAAATGGTCCTGAAAACGGTGGAAAGCACGGATTACCAAACGATTGCCGGCAAGGAGAAAATCATTGCAATCGACAGAGGCATGGACACGTCAAAAGGTGGCGCATTTCCCTATTACTTTGGTGTAAATGTTTACACGGATACACAAACCCATATTTTTGCTTGTGCTGATACGGACTGTTCTGCCATGAAAAGCGCTGGAACCATGTATTCCATTTACAAAGACGAAGATCCACGTCTGCCCTTTGACCAATAAGAAGTCTTGAAAGAGGTGCGAACCATGCGAAATAAGCAGCGTGAAATTAAAGACGTCCAGCCGATCCGGTCACTGGACCGGATCGAAGACATGAAATGGAGCCTGAAGAAGTGGTGCGGCGAACGGGACTACATCCTGTTTCTTCTCGGCATCAATTCCGGGCTGCGGGTTGGGGATCTGTTAGCCATCAAAACCAGCGAGATTCAGGGCAAGCACGTGGTGTCGTTACGGGAAGGCAAAACCGGCAAACGCCGAACCATTCACCTCGGCAACATCTACGACGAACTAGATGCCTATATTCGCACGTTAGAGGGCGCTCAGTGGCTTTTTCCAAGTCGGAAGGGAATTGGACCGATTACACGCGTTCAAGCCTACAGACAGCTTCAGAAAGCCGCACAGATGGTCGATATCTCCATGGGCATCGGTACGCATACATTGCGCAAAACATTTGGCTATTGGCATTACAAGCAGTTTAAAGACATTGCCGAGCTGCAGAATATCTTGAATCATGCCCATCCGCAAATTACCTTGCGTTACATTGGCATCACGGACGAGCAAATCGAAAGCAATTTGAAAACATTTCGATTGTAAACGAACGTATTTTTTAAGGCATGGGGAAGGGAGAAATCAAAGATGCACAACGAAAATAAAAACAGAGTCAATCTATTGGTATTAGCAATCAGCACCTTTGTTTTTAAGCGAATTCGAAAAAGGAAACAAGAGAACCTAAATGAATAAAAAAAGGGATTATATATTACTTATATCAGCAGTTATTCTATTTTTAGTTTTAGTTTTTTTGTTACCTGAGCAACATAAATTTTATGCATTATTAACTCCATTGGTATTTTGGATAATCCACTACAGTTTAAGACTAAAAGGGAAATTAAAGAAACGTTAAAACAGCAGTTGGATCACAATCAAAAAAAGATTGGTGAAAAAATCCATTTGAGGGGGTTTTAAGGCCTTTTAGCTCGATAGGTTTGGGTATATTCGATTTTCCCCTTACAAACGTTTCTAGAGTGGTTTTTGAGCGTTTAACGAATACTTGAACACGGAGAAAGACCTGTCCTTTTCTAGAAAGGGTTTTTCTTCTGTTTTTTGAACTATCACATTTTCGGTCCCATTTATTCCCCACCACCAACTTCCTTGCGCGCCTGCGCGTGTGTTGTTGGTGTTTTTAATTACTTTGTTTTAATTGTTTTAACTGTTTTAGGGAGGCTCTGAGCCCTTGGTATGACTGGTTTTTTTCACTCTAACTATTACCTTTTCGGGTTTAACTATTACCTTTTCGGGTTTAACTATTACCTTTTCGGGTTCTAACTATTACCTTTTCGGGTTTAACTATTACCTTTTCGGGTTTAACTATTACTTAATCATATAATTTATAATAATAGCTTTGCAACAATGTTTTTTATTGATATTATATTATTTACTATTACTTTAAATTTAAAAGTAATATTTAATTTATTAAAAAAAAAATAAAGGTAATATTTAATTGAAGGGAGAGAGAGAAATGAACGAAAAACATATGGTTACTCAATCAAATAAACTAATTGAAGCTAGGCATGTAAAGACTTTATCAGCAAGAGAACAAAAAATTATTCTTACTATGGTCTCCATGATTCAGCCGGATGATAAAGATTTCAAAGAATACAGTATTTCAATTCATGAATTTAGCGAAATGCTGGGTCTGAAAGGTCATGCAAAATATGAAGAAATTAAAGAGGTCGCTTTGAGGTTACAAGAAAAAACTCTTTTTATCCCTGATGAAAAAGGATTTGTTACAACCAATTGGGTAGCAAGTCAGCGTTATATAGAAGGAGAAGGAACGATTGAATTATCATTTTCCCCGTATCTTAAACCTTACTTATTACAGTTGAAAACTGCCTTTACTTCTTACAGATTGAGCAATATATTATCTTTGAAAAGTGGCTATACTATACGACTCTATGAACTGATGAAAAAATGGCAGCATCTTGGAAAATGGGAATGTCCAGTGGATTCTCTTAGAGAAAAAATGGGTTCCAATAGCAAGGCATATTCACTTTACGGTAATTTTAAAAATAAAATTTTATTACCTTCGATTGATGAATTGAATGAGCACACTGATCTTTTTGTGGAGTACAAGGAAATCAAAAAAGGTCGTAGAGTTGAAAAAATAGAGTTTTCGATAAAGCGTTCAGTCGAAAAAGAAATTAAATTACCTGAATCAAAACGGGTATCTGAACAAGCGGATAACGAGGAAATTCGTTATCGTTTAAATGCGTTGGCAAATGGTTATCAATTCGACAATATTTATTTCAGTCAATTGTATCAGGGAGCGTTAGTTATTTTCTCCGATCAAGCGGAATTAGAATTGGAAATGCTAATTCGCTATGTTAACGAAGAAAAAAGCGTCAAAAACCCTTTAGGGTTCATCAAATCCAAAATCACTTCTGCCTGGGAGATCCATGAAACTGGAGGACACATTACGTTCGCCGATTTGCAGCCGATGAAGGAACGCCCAACCGGACGGCAAGAGAAACTGCCGGACTGGTTCACGTCCAGAAACGAACCCCAAGAAGCTGCCGAACCGAATCCCGAACTCGCCAAAGAGAAAGAGCAAGTGCTGAAAAAATTGGCCGAAAAAAAAGGAAAGCAAACAAAAAAAAATCTGCCCACCTCATAACAAATTCAACATTCCAATCGGATTTTTTCTGGAAACAGAAAGCCCGGTTGGGATTTTTTCGTTCTCTTTTTTTGTGTGTTTGGATGGTTTGTTCTTTTTTTTTGGCCACTCGTTTTGGAATCCCGTTTGAGAAAATAACACGGACAAGTTCACGGCGAGTGCCCATTTATACGCACCTATTTTCTTTCAGAAAAAAGCGCGTCTCTCATGGGTTTCCTATCGGATTGTAAAATTGGAAGGGATTTGGAACGGAATTACCAAAAGAGGGAGGAAGAGCATAAGGGAAAACTGACCCCAACTTCATTGGGGTACTAGGCGGAGCCTAGTGTTTTCATGGGGACGTCTTTTTGTCTATTTGCCTCAGATTTGAGGCAGCCAATTTGGGAAATGCCTCAGAATTGAGGCACGTTATTCGGGTAAATTCCTTCGCTTTTAGAGAGGTTTTTGCTATTTGCCTCAGAGTTGAGGCACGTTATTTCAATCATGCCTCAGGTTTGAGGCATACAAAAAAAAGGAATTTCACCGAAAAAGAAACCGTTTCAAGAAAAAGAAAGGAAGTTCTTCCGCCGTTTTATCCTTGGATCTTGAACGAAAAAAACAAAAAGAGAAGCTGCTGCATGAAAAAAACGAGCTGTTTTCCGATGAAAAAAAACGGGAAACCTCTTCCGAAAGAATCGATTTCCGTCTTTCTTTTGTTCCATTTTCTGTTCGCGGTTTGGCAAAAACTAGTCGCTTTTTGGGAGCATGTTGTATCAAAAAAAGAAACAAAAGATGGATCGAATCCCTAAAAAATGAACTTTTTCTGTCAGGTATTTTCATTTTCAGCTACGCCGATCTCATCAAGAGATGAAATTTTTTATCCTTTTTGATGTTGGCTGCAGAACATAAAAGAGTTCGTCCTTCTTCTTTTTTTGTACGAACCGAGTCTTCGAAAAGCAAAAATAGTTCACAACATGACGCCAGTTTTCATGTGAAAAGTGGTACAGAAGTGTACCAAACACTTTTAAATGTGGTACAAAACTGTACCAAAACGAAAAAATAGTGGTATCACTCAAACACGAGGCTCTGCCTAGTCTGGCAATGAAATTGCAAGCACGTTTTCCTTATGCTCTTTCGCTGTTTTTTTCTTGGTCCGTGAACTTTCCGGTTTAATTTAAGCCCCTGCAGGAAACCAAAACGGCGCTGTTATTTTTGAAAAAAATCACTGCGTGTAAATGGGCACTCGCATTCAATGTCTTACTTTTGAATGCTTATTTTCTTTAAAAAGAAAAATCAGTTGTCTCAAAAATATTTGAAAATAAATAAAAAATGTCCGACCCTAACGGATCAGAGAGTGGAGAAAAGTTTAATTTGCTTTTATAAAATTCAATACAGAAATAATAAGCAAGACGATAATAGAAGCTCCAAGGAATACGAGACCAATAACACCTAATCCCATTCCGTCCCAGCCACCGATATCCAAGCTCCAAATAATAACGATGATACTTAAAATGGCAAAAACTAAGGGGATAATGTATTGGAACGGAGAGTTTCTTTTATAGAAAATCCAAGAAAAAACGACTAAAAACAAACTAATTATAGTACCTATGATAATTAAATCCATTTTGAAAACTCCTTAAGCTAAAGAATTTTCTTTAGTATATCATTTGTCTTTTTGCCTGTTTTTTATTCTTCTCAGTCTGTGGATCAGGGGAGACGGGCCAATGGTTATCGCTAAGTTCAAATCATTTTAAAGCTGATGAACAGGTTCGTTTGATGTTGATCGTCTTCCGATAACCTGTGATATGTAAACTTGTTCACTTATTTTTAAAAAGACTTCTGGACTTTAAGATGTTAAGAGCAGTTCACCCGCAACAAATAAGATATAAGCTGCTACTAAAATTATAAGATAGGCGAATATTTTTTTCTCTTTCCGAAGTTCTTTGATGCCCATTACTAGTATCATCAAACCCAGGGAGAGAAGCGTATAGTATTGGTAATCAAAATTCTGTGTCAATAATGCAAAAAGAGCCAACCCCAACGTAAGTACTGCAAGCAAGATATGTAAAATCGTTAACAAGAAACTCATCCTTCCTTTTGCTCTTTTTCATTTTCACATAATTTTTTGGCTCCTATCTTTTGCATTCAAACGAATAGCTAGCGAAAAGAGCGCTATGGATTTCTAACTCGGTGTTCCCACCATTTTCTGAACACTGTGTGCTTAAAGAATCAATTTGTTTGGTATTAAAATAGCTGGAAGTAATAACTAGAACAAAAGCCAGCAACAAAATACTCATAACGATCAGCAAACCATTTTTACCGTTTATTTTCGACACGATTGTTTCCTCCTTTTTCTTTTTTTTTTGGTAATAACTAAAGTTTAACTTAAATTCCCATTTTTAGAAGAACTAAAAAGATACTAGAGAATAGTGTTTTCTTTTATTTGTTCTGAAAATCTCTTTAAACCGGTATCTTTCAGCCTAAAAGAAGCATAAAATAAAGCTACATTTAAAATCAATTTAAGCTAAATTTAAGGGGTGAAAAAATGCGAATTACGATTAGTCGGCTCGTAAAAGAACTGAATCTTGAAGCCCATCAACTCCGGGAATGGGAAAAACGGGATTGGCTAGGAGAGGTCGTGAAAGACCCTAGACAGAATCAACAACGGGTTTATACGGAAGAACAAGTAGAGCGCATCCAGCTGATTGCCCAGACGATTCAAGCTCAGCGAGCAAAAGGAATCAAGCGGACGGACTTTGAAGAAGTGGAAACCAACCTCTTGGAACGGTTCGGGGAGAAGTAAAGCGTCTAGACACGGATTTAGTGGTTGCTCCACAGTCTCTCAACCAAATTGTTGAATTACTAATAGGTCAGAACCAAAAAATCAACGAGCTGCAGCAACTTATGGAACAGCAGCCAAAACAACAATTAACGGATCCGGTAGACCACACAGAAGTGCTTGAGGACATGAAAACCGAATTGAAAAAGAGCCAGGAACGGGAAGAACAATTGTTGGCCATCGTCCAACAGCTGCAAACCGATCTGGACGAATTGAAAAAAGTCCCGGCAAAATCCAAGTGGAAGTTTTGGGACAAAGACTAGGTTTTGAATGTAACTTATGTGCAGTTAAGTTACATTCACTTCCAAATATATTGTGATATTAATGAAAGGGGAATCTTAATGGATAAGCGCTTAAAAGATGCACTTACAGTGGCATTAGTAACATTTTTAGTATCAGTTATTTTGCTCCCTATTCTCTTTGGAGAAATAAAATGGATTACACTTATTGGCATTATACTGATTGTATTTGTTGGAAAATTATTCATAGGATCTAAATCAAAAAGAGCATAAACAAATTCAGAATTAAAATAAGACTTATTTAGCATCAGTTGGTTTATCTATAAGTGAATGTAACTTTTTGTGAAGTAAGTTACATTCAAAAGCCCTCCATTGCTGGAGGGCTTTTGATTATAAGTCTCAGTATTTAATCTATAAATTATTTTAAACAACCAGCTGCCACACTCCCTGCTAGCCATACCCCGCCAACAGCAGTACCTAAGGCCCATCCTGCTGGACCACTAACACCTGCAACTGTCATAAGCCCAGTAAAGGCTCCAGTATGTGCAAAACCAGCAAGGGTTGCAGCCCCAGCCACTTATTCTGGCCATCGACACAACATTCGAGTTTGCTTCTTCTTATTTCTTTTTTGTACTCCTCACCTTCTGGACTTGCTAAAACTTCATTAAGTTTTTCTAAGGTTTGTACTAACTCATTAAAATATTCTTTACCAATTCGAGATTCCAATTCTACTTCTCTTTCGATAATTACTGTGCCATCTTTTTCATTCAATACAAGATATT
>NZ_CP016534.2:3562500-3765545 GCF_001687565.2 Planococcus antarcticus DSM 14505 | reverse complement strand
TAGCTCTTCTCCTTTATATGTAACTATATTTTAAAGTATATCATACACAAAATCACAGCTTGTGGATAACATTTGCAAACAAGGTGGTAAATAACTATCCACACCTTACCCACAATTTGTGGATAACTTATTTGAGGCGAAAACTATTAACAAGTGAAAACAAGTTAATGTTATCAAAAAAGAGTAGACAATACAAGAAATTCTTTAAGTTATCCACACATTTATTTTTGTTGACATTAAACCTATCCACAAGAGGTTTGTATGTTAAAAAACTGTAGATAAGGCATGTGGATAATTATTTCTGAGAAAAAAACTGTGCACAGGTCATCAAGGGGGAAATTTGAGAGCTGTGTATAACTTGAAGAGGATAGAGGACGGAGATTCAGAACAGTTTTGTAATAAGACATTGACATTTGCACCTGTGCGCCTTTATAATAGTCGAGACTGTCTTTAGAAAAATAGTTAACTCTTATTATAGGAGGTGTCACATATGACATTGCGCACATACCAACCAAATACACGTAAACACAGCAAAGTACACGGCTTCAGAGCACGTATGAGCACAAAAAACGGACGCAGAGTAATAGCTGCACGCCGTCGTAAAGGAAGAAAAGTATTATCAGCTTAAGTCCACTGACCGCATCAGTGGTCTTTTTTTCTTTTCTGCTCTATTTTGGCGGAAGGCATTAAAATAAGCAGGTGAAAAAATGAACAAGCACCAACGGATCAAGAAGAACAAAGAATTTCAGCATATTTTTAAAAAAGGAAAATCTTTCGCGAATCGGCAGTTTATCGTTTACGTATTGAAAGGTGAACAAACTGAATTTCGCTTAGGATTGTCCGTCAGCAAAAAAGTAGGGAATGCAGTCGCACGCAATCGTATTAAACGCTACACGCGGCAAACTTTCTTGGAATTGAAAGACGACTTGCAGCCGAAAGACTACATTATCATCGCCCGACCACAGGCGGCCACATTAGATTTTCATGAAAGCAAGAAAAGTTTAGAACATGTATTGAAGATTGCACGCGCATTGCCAAGAAAGTAGAAGACTATACAGAATAGATGTTATTATGGAAGTAATTGAAATTAGTTTGGGGGAAGAAGGGTGAATAAGAAATTAGTTTTGCTTATTTCACTGATTGCAGTAACGTTGCTGCTTTCCGGCTGTACGGAGTTTGACCAGCCGATTAGTGACCAGAGTGAAGGATTTTGGAATGAATTTATCGTTTGGCCATTGGTATCAACTATCACGTTCTTCAAGGATTTACTTGGAACTTATGGTTTCGGTATTATCGCTGTTACGATTATTATCCGGTTGGTAATGTTGCCATTGATGATTAAACAGACGAAAAGTTCAAAACGTATGCAGGAAGTACAACCTGAACTTGTGAAACTGAAAGAACAGTACAAGTCGAAAGACGCTGTCACTCAGCAGAAATACCAAAAAGAAATGATGGCGCTGTTCCAGGAAAAAGGCGTCAACCCGATGGCAGGTTGTTTGCCTGTGTTGATTCAAATGCCGGTTTTGATCGGGTTTTATCACGCCATCAGCCGCATGAACAGTACACCCGAAATCGATTTGGGCGCATTTTTTATTTTCCCGCTAGCAGAACCTAGTATCATTTTAGCGGTTATCGCCGGTTTGATGCAATTTGTTGTATTGCGGACTGGACCAGCAATGGACAATCCCCAAATGAAGATCATGATGTATTTCATGCCGGTAATGATCATTGGATTCGGTATTGTGTTGCCTTCTGCATTGACACTTTACTGGGTTATCGGAAATATCATTTCTCTTATTCAAAATTTGGCAATTTACCGTCCGTGGGAGAAAAAAGATGTGCAGCAGCCTGTTAAAATGAAAGCAGGAGGGGCTAAAAAGTGAAACAGATTACGCAAACGGGTTTAACTGTTGAAAACGCGATATCTGAAGCATTAGAAAAACTCCAAGTTACACGTGAAGAAGTAAGCATCGAGGTCATTCAGGAAGAGAAAAAGGGTTTTTTCGGTTTTGGTGTCAAGAAAGCAGAAATTGAGGTTACCGTAATTGAAAAAACGTCGCTTCCTGAAAAAGAAAAAACGGATGAAACGACAGAAAAAGTTGTTGAAATCACAGAAGTGCCTGAAAAAGAGGGAGAAAAGGAAAAAGTTCCTACCATCTCTAATGAACAGGCGATTCAAGAAACAAAAAATTACATTCAATCGATTGCCAAAGGCATGAAAATCGAGGATTTATCGATTACACATGAGCAGCGGGGTAAGAAAGTGAATTTTTACCTGGAAAGCGAAAAAGTGGCCATGCTGATCGGCAAACGGGGACAAACCTTGAATTCTCTTCAGCAATTGGCTCAGCTGGTTGCTAATAAATACTCAAACCAGTTTATGATGGTTCAACTGGACGCTGAGAATTACCGGGAACGCCGTCAGGAGACGCTGGAACAATTGGCGGATCGGATGGCGGACAAAGCGATTCGGACCGGCGGGCGAGTTCAATTTGAACCGATGCCGTCCTACGAACGAAAAGTCATCCATCAGGCATTATCAAGGCGTTTGGACATTGATACGTATTCGGAGGGGAAAGATCCCAACCGCTATTTAGTCATTAAACCGCATAAATAATCTAAAGCTCGCCAATATGGCGGGCTTTTTTTATGCCTAATTGACGGAATTTATCAAAATGAAGCACTGTGTCTTTTGATTTCAGGTACTTTATGCTATTGTAGTATGTTAGAAAGCCATGTGTATTTATTGGTTGTCCACATGTGGACAACTTTTTTAGAGTAAAAAATAAAGTTATGAACATATATTTTGGTGATCGGGCTACGGCGCTGCTTTATTTGTTATCAACAGAGCGGGCGCTGCCGCTTTTCAAATATCTAGCTGTATCGGCCTGCTCCTAGGGTCATAAGTCGACTCAGCCCCGTGGCCAAAACCGCCACAAGGTTGGTCTGTCTTATGCTTGTCGGAGCAAAACGGCCGTTGCCGCTTTTCTTAAGAGGAGGGAACATCATGGAATTCGACACAATCGCTGCCATATCGACACCGAGCGGAGAAGGAGCAATCGCAATCGTCCGCTTGAGCGGTCCGGAAGCTGTAGTTATTGCAGATAAACTGTTCCGGGCTCCCAGCAAAAAGGCATTGGCTTCTCAGGTGACTCATACCATCCATTACGGACATCTTGAAGATCCAGCAACAGGAGAAGTAGCCGAGGAAGTTATGGTCTCGCTCATGAAGGCACCCAAAACCTTCACGCGCGAGGATGTTATTGAAATCAATTGTCACGGCGGAATTGTGTCGGTCAACCGTGTGCTCGAACTGGCCTTGCGCGCAGGCGCAAGACTTGCGGAGCCTGGAGAATTTACCAAACGGGCATTTTTGAACGGGCGCATCGATTTGTCCCAGGCGGAAGCGGTCATGGACTTGATTCGTGCGAAGACGGATCGTGCTATGGATGTCGCACTCAATCAGATGGAGGGACGGCTGTCGAAGTTAATCGGTACGCTGCGCCAGGCATTGCTGGAATCCATTGCTCAAATGGAAGTCAATATCGATTACCCAGAGTATGACGATGTAGAAGAAATGACACGCCCGATTATGCTGGAAAAATCAAAATGGGTTCGTTCGGAAATCGATAAATTGCTGCAGACTTCTTCACAAGGGAAAATATTGAGAGAAGGGCTTTCAACCGTGATTTTGGGGCGTCCCAATGTTGGGAAATCTTCTCTATTGAACAGCCTTGTCCAAGAAAATAAAGCCATTGTCACAGAAATAGCGGGAACGACCCGTGATATAATAGAGGAATACGTAAATGTTCGTGGTGTGCCGTTGCGTTTGGTCGATACGGCAGGTATCCGGGAAACGGAAGATATTGTCGAGCGAATCGGCGTTGAACGTTCACGGAAAGTATTAAAAGAAGCCGATTTGATTCTTTACGTTCTAAACTACGCAGAAGCACTGACTCCAGAAGACGAGCTGCTGTTTGAGACGGTCAAGGATATGGACTATATTGTCGTTATCAACAAAACTGATTTGCCGCAAAAAATCGATTTAGAACAAGTTCAGAAACTAGCAGGCGATAAACTGCTGGTGACAACTTCTCTGATCGAAGAAGAAGGCATCGACCAGCTTGAAGAAGCTATTGCAGCACTGTTTTTCCAAGGGGAAATCGAAGCAGGGGACATGACCTATGTATCCAATGTGCGCCATATTGCATTGCTGCACCAGGCACATAAAACTATTTTAGATGCTATTAGAGCGGCTGAAATGGAAGTTCCCGTGGATATGATTCAAATTGATGTTACTCGAACTTGGGAACTTCTTGGTGAAATTATTGGAGATACCGCAGATGACGGCCTCCTCAACCAATTATTCTCTCAGTTCTGTCTAGGGAAATAAAACTCGAAGGGAATGAACGAACATGCCACAATACGAAGCAGGCACGTTCGATGTCATCGTTGTTGGAGCCGGACATGCAGGAGCAGAAGCTGCTCTTGCCTCGGCACGAATGGGCGCTAAAACGCTTGTTTTAACGATGAATCTGGATATGATCGCATTTATGCCATGCAACCCATCGATTGGTGGGCCAGCGAAAGGCATCGTTGTACGTGAAATTGACGCACTGGGCGGAGCCATGGGGCGCGTTATCGATAAAACACACATTCAAATGAGAATGTTGAATACAGCAAAAGGACCGGCCGTGCGTGCATTGCGTGCACAAGCTGACAAAGTGCTCTACCAGCAGGAGATGAAACGCCTGATGGAAGAAGAGCCGAACTTAACCTTACATCAAGGGATAGCTGAAGAATTGGTCGTTGAAGACGGCAAAATCCAAGGACTGATCACACAAGTTGGAGGCATTTACCGTGCCAACTCCGTCGTTATTACGACCGGAACATTCTTGCGCGGTGAAATCATCATTGGAGATCTGCGCTATTCAAGTGGCCCTAATAACCAGCAACCTTCCATTAAATTGGCAGAAAATCTAGAAAATCTTGGTTTTGAAACTGTCCGCTTTAAAACAGGGACACCTCCGCGCGTCAACAGCAACAGTATTGACTACAGTAAAACTGAAATTCAGCCCGGCGATGATGTACCACGTGCATTTGGTCATGAAACTACTGAATACATCACGGATCAGTTGCCATGCTGGTTAACGTATACAAATGAACACACGCACCAAGTGATTGATGACAATCTTCACCTGTCACCGATGTATTCCGGAATGATTAAAGGAACCGGTCCACGTTATTGTCCTTCAATTGAAGACAAAGTGGTTCGTTTTAATGATAAACCACGTCATCAGATTTTCCTAGAACCCGAAGGTCGTAATACGCGTGAGGTTTACGTACAAGGTCTTTCAACAAGTTTGCCTGAACATGTACAACGGAAGCTATTAGAATCCATTCCGGGGCTTGAGAAGGCTGAAATGATGCGTGCAGGTTATGCTATCGAATATGATGCCATCATTCCAACGCAATTATGGCCGACATTAGAGTCGAAAAAAATTGAAAATCTCTATACTGCAGGACAAATCAATGGAACCTCTGGCTACGAAGAAGCAGCGGGACAGGGCTTGATGGCCGGAATTAACGCAGCAGCAAAAGTGTTAGGCAAAGAAGAAGTTATTTTAAGTCGTTCTGACGCTTATATTGGTGTACTGATCGATGATTTGGTGACAAAAGGAACCAATGAGCCTTACCGTCTGTTGACATCTCGTGCAGAATACCGCTTATTACTTCGTCACGACAATGCAGATATACGTCTGACTGAACTGGCTTATGCAATTGGCTTGGTTAAAGAAGAGCGCTATGTGAAATTCCTTGCAAAAAAAGAACGTATTGAAGAAGAAATTAAGCGTTTGAGAAGCGTCATGATCAAGCCAAATGAAACGACCCAGCAACTGATTCGTGATGCAGGAGGCAGTGAATTGAAGGACGGCATTCGCGGAGCGGATTTATTGAAACGTCCGGAAATGACCTACGAAATGATTTCTCAGCTGACAGCCTCTACGATAGAGTTGGAAGAAGAAGTAAAAGAACAAGTCGAAATTCATATTAAATACGAAGGCTATATCGAAAAATCATTGCAACAAGTCGATAAACTCAAAAAAATGGAAAACAAAAAGATTCCAGACAAAATTGATTACCATGCAATTTCAGGAATTGCGACTGAAGCCCGTGGTAAACTCGCGGAAGTTCGTCCGCTTTCAATTGCACAGGCTTCTCGCATCTCTGGTGTGAACCCGGCTGACATATCCATCTTATTGGTGTATATTGAACAAGGAAAGATCGCGAAAATTTCAGTTTGATCGTAAAGATAAAAGAGTTTGCTAAACAGACATAATAACTTTTTGAACAAAAAGGCATAAGCTAGACAACAGAATGGGCTGGCTCACACCAGCCCATTTGCTTTTACATAGAAAATTCATAAAAAAGAGGGAGGAAGCCAGCTTGAGTGAACAACAGTTTAAAGATGCCCTCAGTGAAAAAGGCATCTTCCTGACCGAAGAGCAGTTAAAGCAATTTCGGATTTACTACGAGGAACTAGTCGAATGGAATGAAAAAATGAATCTTACGGCAATCACGGAACAGCCAGCCGTTTACTTAAAGCACTTCTATGACTCGATCACTGCCGCATTCTATTTGGATTTTACAAAGTCCATGAAACTTTGTGACGTCGGAGCTGGAGCCGGATTCCCCAGCATTCCACTTAAAATTTGTTTTCCTCATATCGAAGTGACGATTGTGGATTCCTTAAACAAACGCATTCAGTTTCTCGAGCATTTGAGTAGCAAACTTGGACTCACTAAAGTGCAATTCGTCCATTCAAGAGCAGAAGATTTTGGACAGTCTTTGCACCGTGAAAGCTATGACTTGGTAACTGCACGTGCTGTAGCCCGTCTGTCGGTCTTGGCAGAATTGTGTGTGCCACTTGTGAAAAAAGGTGGGGTGTTTGCGGCAATGAAAGCCGCATCTGCTGCAGATGAATTAGATGATGCGGAAAAAGCATTGCTGAAGCTGGGCGTGAAATTGGATGCTATTCATTCCTTCCTGTTGCCAATAGAAGAAAGTGAACGCTATATCCAGGTCTTTAAAAAATTTAAACAAACACCAAAGAAATATCCACGGAAAGCTGGAGTCCCGAATAAGTCGCCAATCTCTTAATGTTTCACGTGAAACATTTTACTGCCAGGGGAACAAAAAAAGATTCAGTAGCAAAATGAGCTTGTAAAAGGTGGTGCTTGAGGATGAAAAGTCCTTTCTCTCGTTTCTTCGGAGGCGGCGATAAAGCAAATGAGACAACGAAGAAGGAAGTGGCAGAACACAAGGCTTCAGAAGAAGTACTGAAATTGCCGCTAGACAAAATACATGCCAATAAATTTCAGCCAAGAACAGTATTCGATCAAGAAAAGATTGAAGAATTGGCAAGAACAATTCATGTACATGGGGTGATTCAACCGATTGTGGTCCGAAAATCCGATAATGAAGGAGAATATGAAATCATTGCCGGAGAACGGCGTTTCCGTGCGATGAAATCACTCCTTTGGACGGAAGTCCCGGCAATCATCCGTAATTTGAGCGATAAGGAAACGGCGTCTATCGCGTTGATAGAAAATCTTCAACGTGAAGAACTGACTTCAATAGAAGAAGCTCACGCCTATCAAAATCTATTGGAAATACAGGAGATTACGCAGGAGGCACTGGCACAACGCCTTGGTAAAGGACAGTCTACGGTGGCCAATAAGTTGCGGCTGCTGAAATTGCCAGAAGAAATTCAAACGGCTTTACTGAACCGGCTGGTGACTGAACGGCATGCCAGAGCTCTTTTGCAGGTGAAAGACGCAGAGTTGCAGAAAAAACTATTCGAGGAAACGATTGAAGAAAGCTTGAATGTAAAGCAGCTGGAAATGAAAGTGACGAAACTATTTTCAGATGAGCCGAAAAAACCGAAGGCACGTAGAAAAGCAATAAGTAGAGACATGCGAATTGCGATGAATACGATTAAAGAATCCTTGAACATGGTTTCTAAAAGTGGGATTGATTTAACAACGGAGGAAGAAGAACATGAAGAATATTATCAAATCACAGTGAAAATTCCGAAAAAGAAATCATAAGTGCTCTTTCCAGTATGGAAAGAGCTTTTTTAATGGCTAGATCGTCGTAATTTTGAAAAATTTTGATACAATAGAAAAATGGGAGCCGGACAGAATAGCTAAAAGAATGGTTCCGCAGTAAAATGAAGAGAGTGTTAAAGAAAGTTGGTGCAAGTGTGGGTAGAACTATTGCGATCGCCAATCAAAAAGGCGGCGTAGGAAAAACAACGTCTTCAGTGAACTTAAGTGCCTGCCTTGCTTATTTAGGCAAAAAAGTGTTGTTAATAGATATTGATCCTCAAGGAAATGCCACTAGTGGAGTGGGAGTAAACAAAGGGGATGTCGATCAATGCATCTACGAAGTGTTGATAGATGACGTAGATGTTAAGAGTACGATCATGGAAACGAAAGTAGAGAATCTGCATGTGGTCCCTGCTACGATTTCTCTTGCTGGAGCTGAGATTGAACTGGTTTCGACCATTTCACGAGAAGCTCGATTAAAAAATGCACTGGAAGAAGTCAAAGATATGTACGACTACATAATCATTGATTGTCCGCCATCTTTAGGTTTATTGACATTGAATTCACTAACGGCTTCTGATGCGATTATTATTCCTGTGCAATGCGAATACTATGCATTAGAAGGACTAAGCCAATTATTAAGTACGATCCGCTTAGTACAAAAGCATCTAAATCATGATTTAATGATTGATGGTGTCTTATTGACGATGCTGGATGCCCGGACGAATTTAGGAATACAAGTAATTGAAGAAGTAAAAAAATATTTTCAGGACAAAGTTTATAAAACGATCATTCCAAGAAATGTTAGGTTGAGCGAAGCACCGAGCCACGGAGAGCCAATTATTATCTATGATCCAAAATCCAGAGGCGCAGAAGTGTATTTAGAATTGGCGAAGGAAGTGATTCATAATGGCTAAAGGATTAGGAAAAGGCATTAATGCATTGTTTCCAGGCGAAACAGTCAATGAAGCGGATAAAGTGAACCAAATCAATGTCGGTGAAATTCGTACGAATCCTTATCAACCACGGAAAATATTCGATCAAGCTGCTCTAGAGGAATTGGCTGAGTCCATAAAAGAACATGGGATTCTGCAACCGATTATCGTTAGAAAAGCTGGTGAAAAATTCGAACTAGTCGTAGGAGAACGCCGTTTCCGTGCAGCTAAATTAATTAAACTAAAAGAAATTCCAGCGATTATCAAAGAGTTGACAGATCAGCAGATGATGGAACTTGCTATATTGGAAAACCTTCAACGGGAAGATTTGACGCCGATTGAAGAAGCAGAAGCTTATCAGAAACTGATGGAAGCGCTGAATTTGACTCAAGAACAGCTTGCTTTTCGCTTAGGGAAAAGCCGGCCACATATCGCCAACCATGTACGTCTTTTGACCTTGCCGCAAAATGTTCGCAAACTTATCTCGGAAAAGGAACTGTCGATGGGCCATGGCCGTACATTGCTAGGGCTAAGAAGCAAAAAAATGATTCCGGAGACAGCTGAAAAAGTGGTCAAAGAAAACTTAAATGTTCGTCAACTGGAGAATTTGGTGCAGCGCTTGAATGAAGATGTTCCACGTGAAACAATCGAGAAAAAGAAAGATATTTTTATAGAAGAAAAACAATCTGAACTTAGAGATCGCTTCGGCACAAATGTTCAAATTAAGAAAAACAAGAACAAAGGCAAGATAGAGATTGAGTTTTTCTCAGAAGATGATTTGGAACGGATTTTAGAATTGTTAAGCTGACATATGCCTATTTTCCGGAAAGGGAAAATAGGTTCTGTTTTTGATAAATGAAATATATGTGAGTCAATGCACAGCGTTTTAGTGGAAATGGAATACTTCCCTTGAAAAGAAGGAGAAGAGAACCAATCAGGAAATAGAGGCTTATAAGGAGGAGGAATGCAGTGGTTCTCTTTGGGACGTTGATAAATGCGATTTTAATTATTGTGGGAACCATTATTGGAAGAGCACTCCGCAATATTCCTGAAAAGATGAAAGAGACGGTCATGTATGTAATTGGACTGGCAGTGGTTGTTCTTGGCTTGCAAATGGGATTTGAAAGCCAAAACTTTGTTATTGTCATTATCAGCTTAGTACTGGGAACGGTCTTAGGTGAATGGTCAAATATAGATGGAAAATTGAATGCGTTTGGTCATTGGATTGAGCGCATGCTTGGAGCAAAAGAAAGCAAAGGCAGCATTGCCCAAGGGTTTGTTACAGCTACTTTAATCTTTGTGATTGGCGCGATGGGGATTATTGGTGCCATGGAGAGCGGATTGAGCAATGAACATGGTGTCTTGATCTCTAAAGGGATTATTGATGGATTTACGTCCATCGTCTTAGCTTCCACACTTGGATTCGGGGTCCTGCTTGCTGCGATTCCAGTATTCGTTTATCAGGGGTTGATTGCCTTGTTTGCAACTCAAATCAGCCTGGCCATCCCTGATGCTGCGTTAGATATGTTCATCATGGAAATGAGTGCAACCGGCGGTGTCATGATTGCTGCAATTGGGTTGAATATGATGGGCGTAACGAAAATTAGAGTGGCGAACTTGTTGCCGGGTATATTGGTTGTCGGAATAGTGGTTACGATTATCTATAAATTCAATTTAATGTAAGTGCAGGAAGGTGAAAGAGTGAATGTTGAAAAAATAACACAGCGAATTTTAGATGTAATTTCAAATGAAGCAATGTGGATAGACTTAGCTGTTATTTTTCTGAAAGTAATATTGATTACAATAGCTGCAGTCGTCGCGGTGAAGGTGCTGCGTGTGCTGATCCGCAAAACTTTTTCGGTCCGGATTAAAGGCCCCTTGCTTTATAACGAGCGGCGCCAGCAAACATTATCGAAACTATTGTCGAATGTAGTGGCTTATGTCGTTTATTTCATCGCAGGTGTTTCGATCCTGTCAACGTTTACGATTGATATTACCGGGTTGATAGCCGGGGCAGGGGTTCTGGGGCTAGCCATCGGTTTTGGTGCTCAGAATTTAGTGCGGGATGTCATTACCGGGTTCTTTATTATTTTTGAAGATCAGTTTTCGGTAGGGGACTACGTCCGGATTGGAGCTGCAGAAGGCACGGTGGAAGAAATTGGCCTACGTACGACAAAAGTAAAAGCCTGGACTGGAGAATTGTTTATTTTCCCAAATGGCACGATAACCGATGTCGTAAACTTCTCAATCCATAATTCCATTGCGGTGGTAGACGTCAATATTTCCTATGAATCGGATATCACGCGCGTGGAGAGCTTAATCATGGAATTTCTGGATAGTTTACAGGATCGATATGAACAAATCATCAAGCCTGCAGAATTGCTGGGTGTTCAAAACTTGACAACGACTGAAATCGTTATGCGGATAACAGCAGAAACTTTGCCAATGCAGCATTTTGCGATAGCCAGAGAGATGCGTCGTGATTTGAAGGATTTTCTAGACCAACGGGGAGTTGAAATTCCTTACCCGCGCATGGTGATGATGCAGCGTTCTCCGGAAGAAATGGCTACAGCAAAAAATGCTAAAACTTAATAGGAGGAGGCGAACTCATGGAAATGAAGGAGTTTGGGCTGAACGATGTAGTTGAAATGAAGAAAGGCCATCCGTGTGGAGCCAATGCCTGGAAGATTATTCGCATGGGGGCTGACGTCCGGATTAAATGTGAGGGTTGTCAGCATAGCGTGATGCTGCCACGTATGGAATTCAATAAAAAGATGAAAAAGGTTTTAATTAAAGCCGAAGCAGAATGAAAAATGGACAATTTTAGATTTCGTTCTTATAATGAAATGGTTGTGTAAAAAATAATTCGTTTGATATAGAGGAAAGGTTGTGCATCCTATGGCATTAACTGCAGGGATTGTAGGATTACCAAATGTGGGGAAATCCACATTATTCAATGCAATAACTAAAGCGGGCGCAGAAGCAGCAAACTACCCGTTCTGTACAATAGATCCGAACGTTGGGATTGTTGAAGTTCCCGATGAGCGTCTTGATAAATTGACAGAATTGGTGGATCCGAAAAAAACCGTTCCAACAGCTTTCGAATTTACCGATATTGCAGGAATTGTTGAAGGTGCCAGTAAAGGCGAAGGACTCGGGAACAAATTCCTGTCTCACATTCGTGAAGTCGACGCGATTTGCCAAGTGGTTCGCTGCTTCGCTGACGATAACATTACCCACGTAACCGGAAAAGTGGATCCGATTTCTGATATTGAAGTCATTAACTTGGAATTGGTATTGGCGGATATGGAAAGTATTGAAAAACGCATTGCACGCGCAGCGAAATTAGTGAAACAAAAAGATAAGGACGCTGTTGCAGAAGAACCTGTCCTGATGAAATTACGTGAAGCTTTTGAAAACGGTGATTTAGCGCGTTCGATCGAATTCACAGAAGACGAGTTGCGCATTGCGAAAGGCTTGAATTTACTGACACTCAAACCGATGCTTTACGTGGCAAACGTCTCAGAAGACGAAATCGCAGATGCCGATAACAACGAATACGTTCAAAAGGTTCGTGAATTCGCTGCTAAAGACAATGCGGATGTTATCGTAATTTGTGCAAAGATCGAAGAAGAAATGGCTGAACTAGAAGACGAAGAAAAAGAAATGTTCCTGGAAGAGTTGGGCATCAAAGAATCTGGTTTGGACCAATTGGTCAAAGCCTCATACAACTTGCTTGGGTTAGCAACTTATTTTACAGCGGGCGTTCAAGAAGTTCGTGCCTGGACATTTAAAAAAGGCATGAAAGCACCACAATGTGCCGGTGTTATTCACTCTGACTTCGAACGCGGATTCATCCGCGCTGAAACGGTTGCCTACGATGAACTAGTTGAAACCGGCTCAATGGCGGCAGCAAAAGAAGCAGGGAAAGTACGTCAAGAAGGCAAAGAATACATCGTCAAA
This sequence comes from Planococcus antarcticus DSM 14505, assembly GCF_001687565.2. Classification (NCBI taxonomy): domain Bacteria; kingdom Bacillati; phylum Bacillota; class Bacilli; order Caryophanales; family Caryophanaceae; genus Planococcus; species Planococcus antarcticus. The sequence goes on along the minus strand of NZ_CP016534.2, from coordinate 3,752,533 downwards.
GACGGCGACGTAATGCTATTTAGATTTAACGTTTAAAAGCGGAAGCGACCGTTATGCTCCGACAGGCGTAGACGATCTGGTGAAGCGGCGTGTTTTCAGCCGCACAGCCAGAGTGGCTTACGACCCGAGGAGCAGGTCGATGCAGCTGGATGAGTCTAAAAGCGGAGGCGCCTATCAAGCCCCGACAAGCGCTGGAGACCTTGCAGGTAATGGCGATCTTTGCCATTGCAGGCAAGGGCGAAGCGACCTCGAGGGGTTGGGCGCCGCAGCTGGATAAGTCTAAAAGCGGAGGCGACCGTTCTGCTCCGATTTAACGTACCACAAAAACTAAAAAAGCAACCGGGTGCCTTGTCGCATCCGGTTTTTGCATGGAGGAATAGAAGATGTTGTTATTTGCATACGGAACGTTGAAGCAGGGCGGGAAGTATCATTGCTATTTAGAAGAAGCTGAATTGGTGGAAGAACAAGCAATGGGAAAAGGAACTTTGTATGATACAGGAATGGGCTATCCGGCAATGGTATTGTCAGGTACGGATCAAATTGAAGGGGAGATCTATGACATCCCAGACGTTCTATGGCCCGCGTTGGATTACCTTGAGGATTATTCAGGAGATCCCAAAACAGATTTATACGATAAAGTGACAATCGAAGCAAAAGCGAGCAATCATTCTTTTGAAACGATCGCTTATATCGCTAAAGACGAAAAATTGCTGAAACAACAGATTTCAACAGGGAAATGGAAAGTTCTCCATCCCGTGTTCTAGAACAAGCGCCGCATTAGTCGACGCTGCCATTTTCAGGATAATGATCGTAAACATGAAGGCGCGGCAGCGAAGGATCATCAACGATCCATGCCGTGTTTTTTTGTTTGCGTAATTCGTGGTACATGATAAAGTCACCAAAAGCTCCAGCCGTCAGCATCGCACCCAGTAGAACAAGCACTTGATTGTCTAAAGCAAATCCTGATACGGTAGGGATAAAGGCTGTCGTCCAAAAAGGCAACAACAAGGCTTTGCGCATGGCACGATTTTGAACAGGTCTATTGGTAGTAGCGTAGGCGATACCCATTTTTAGATTTACACCATAATTCAATGAAGAAACAGGAACTTTTCCAAACAGCACAAAACCAATTAAATGAAAAAGCTCATGCACAACAATCAAAACTACGTAGCCAAGCAGAAACAATAATATGCCCGCCAATGAAAAGCGAAACGATAATGGTTCATTGAAGAAATGGTAAGCGGCTGCAAACACAACCAGCAAAACGGCATTAAACCAAAGCGCTTTGGGGGCGATCTCATCCATTTTTAGCTCAATTATATGGGAGGGGGTCATAGCTTCACGTCCTTCTGTGTATGTATAAAAGTATAGATGATTTCATGTCAAAAATCATGCTTGCGAGCCCGTGTGAGTTGTGATACAATACAATGATGTGAGTAATATTTATGAATTGCTTGCTCCTTGCCCGCTGGATACAGCAGGGCCCAAGTCCATGAGGAGGTGACAACACGATGAGAGAATATGAATTAATGTATATCATTCAGCCTGCAATTGAAGAGGAAGCGAAAAAAGCTCTAGTTGAGCGTTTTAACGACATGCTTACTTCGAACGGTGCTGAAATCATCGAGTCGAAAGAGTGGGGTAAACGTCGTTTAGCTTATGAAATCAACGATTTACGTGAAGGTTTCTACCAAATCGTAAAATTAAACGCTGGTTCTGAAGCTATCAACGAATACACACGTCTTGCGAACATTAACGAAGACATTATTCGTCATATCGCTGTACGCAAAGACGCGTAAACAGGATCATGGCACTGAATTTTTTTTTGACTTGAAGGAGGTTGAATTCTGATGATTAACCGAGTTGTTTTAGTCGGAAGACTGACAAAAGATCCAGATCTTCGTTACACACCAAGCGGCGCTGCAGTTGCTCGCTTTACACTTGCTGTAAACCGGACATTCTCGAACGCTCAAGGTGAACGCGAAACTGATTTCATTAATTGTACCGTTTGGCGCAAACAAGCTGAAAACACAGCGAATTTCCTGAAAAAAGGAAGTTTGGCTGGCGTTGAAGGCCGAATCCAGACAGGTAGCTACGAGGGACAAGACGGGAAACGCGTTTATACGACAGAAGTAGTGGCAGATAGTGTTCAATTCCTTGAACCGAAAAGCGCCAATACGGACCGTTCACAAGGACAGCAGCCTTCCAATCAACAGAACCAATCACCGAGCCCAAGTCAGCAAAACCATACTCGTGTAGACGAAGATCCATTCTCGAGTGGCAGCGGTCCGATCGAAGTATCGGATGACGATTTACCGTTCTAAAATGGACTGAAACTGACGACCAACTATTAAGTAAAGGAGGTAATTCGATATGGCACCACGTCGCGGAGGAAAAAAACGGAAAAAGGTTTGTTACTTCACTTCCAACAACATCACGCACATTGACTATAAAGATACTGACCTGTTGAAGAAATTTATTTCTGAAAGAGGAAAAATCTTGCCACGTCGTGTTACAGGCACTAGCGCTAAATGGCAACGTAAGTTGACAATCGCTATCAAACGCTCTCGTATCATGGCACTTCTACCGTTTGTTGCGGAAGAAAGATAATTAAAGAAAAGCGAAAGCGCCCGTTGAATCTGGGCGCTGGAGTCTGGACAAAGATTTCATAAAGACCGGGAAACCGGTCTTTTTTTTATGCGTTGAAACAAGGACAGTGGGGTAAAGGGGAAGAACTCGCTCCAGATGGACGAGTGCGCGGATCTCCTTGCGACGAATCTTGTGCAGTGATGCAGGCAGTTGGTTTTCCGCTCTTTCTTCTAAGGGTGCTACAGCTGTTAATATATGAAAAAGAAATTTTCTATTCAGTAGGAGATGAAGCAAATCTGATGAAGACTTCCAAAGGAGCAGTGCAGCGAAGAAGCGACAGTTAGTTCGAGGCCAGCCGCATGACCCGAATCTTGTGAGCCCGAAAGCGGAGTTGATTTGTGGAATATTCAAACTCAGGAAAATGTAGCTTAAAAAAATCTTAACATGTTCTTTGCACCGTTTTATGCTTCAGCCCGGTTACGCTTCCCTCGGACCGCTCATTTTGTTCAGATTCTTGAATCATGGTACAATTATAAGGATGAAATCCACCCGAAAGAAGGGGAAAAGCAGTCATATGCAAAATCAACAAACGCGTCAACTTACAAACGGGGCAATGATGGCGGCAGTGTTTACCGTCCTGCTGGCAATCTCGGTATACGTGCCTGTGTTGAGTATAGTAAGCACTTTGATTCTAGCATTACCGGTCGCCTGGTACAGCGCAAAGTACCCATGGAAAGCCTCTGCGCTTTTTGCAGCAGTCTGTCTGGTGCTGTCGTTTATTATCGGCGGCCTTTTGTCATTACCACTTGGGTTGACCTTTATACCGTTTGGCTTGGCAATTGGTATTTCGATTTATTATAAGAAAAGCAAATTATTCATGTTCATGGGTGCCAGTATTGTTCTGCTGGTGGCCTTGATGGTCCAATACGTGGCTTCCATTGCGCTTTTTGGCATGAATGTATTGGAAGAGTTTAAAGCAACATTTGAGCAGTTCTTCGAGCAAACAGGTTCTTTGATGGAAAGTATGGATGCTCCGGAATCTTCTATGGAAGATTACAATGAATTTGTTGTGCAGTTTCAGTTTATGTTTGATACCTTGCTGCCGGTATTAATGGTATTAAGTGTCTTCATATTGGTATGGGTGCTGTTGCTGATCTTGCTGCCAATTTTAAAGCGTCTTGGAATTGCGGCTCCTAAGTTTCCGCCTTTCCGGAACATGAAATTGCCAAAATCTGTTTTATGGTATTATTTAATCGTGTTGCTTGTTTCACTGTTGTCGGATTTCGAACAAGGAACAATGGCGTACATGATTTTCATCAATGCAACTGTGCTGCTTCAATTCTTGCTATTCCTGCAGGGTATTTCTTTTTATCACTTCTACATCCACCAGGAAGGCTGGCCGAAGTGGGTGACAGTGCTGGTAACTTTGCTGGCATTGCCATTGCAGTCGTTTACGAGTATTATCGGAATCGTAGATCTTGGATTTGATATCCGAGGTTGGGTCAAGCGGGCACACGATTTTAAAGGAAAATAAGGAGCTGAAGAATAATGTCGGCTTTTTTCAGAAAAAGAAAACTTCGATATCCGCTTATAGCGCTGCTGGCTCTTGGTATGGCCGCAGCGATTCTGATTTCACTTTGGTCGGAATGGGCAGCTGGTATCTTTACGTTGCTTTTTACGCTCGCTTTTGCAATGGCGTGGGTGACAGAAAAAAGAGTCTATGAAGCTACTGAAAAACATATTGAAACCTTGTCTTACCGGATGAAAAAAGTCGGAGAAGAAGCATTGCTTGAGATGCCAATCGGGATTTTATTGGTCAATGAAAAACACAATATTGAATGGGCAAATCCCTATATGACATCGACACTCAAGTACGATACGCTAATTGGTGAGTCCCTCTATACACTGTCTGATGACTTCTACGCGTTGGTGAAATCCGAGGGGTCGAAAGATACAACCATCACGTTGGGAGGGCGTAAATATCGCGTGTATTACAAAGCGGACGACCGTTTGTTTTACCTCTTTGATATTACTGAACAAGTTGAAATTGAAACACTTTATCATGCAGATCGTACCGTAATTGGTATTCTATTCATTGACAATTACGATGAGCTTGCACAGGGGATGGATGATCAAACACGCAGCAACCTGAATAGTTTGGTCACATCGCTCGTCAACCAATGGGGCGAAAATCAAGGGATTTTTGTGAAGCGCATTTCGTCTGATCGCTTTATGGCTGTCTTCAACGAATCGATCTTAAAAGAACTGGAGCAGTCGAAATTCGCTATTTTGGATGATATCCGTGAAGTTACCGCCAAAGACAATTTGGCATTGACCTTGAGCATCGGGGTAGGCGCAGGTTCTCCATCCTTAGTTGAACTTGGCGGTCTGGCTCAGTCGGGTCTCGATTTAGTTCTCGGCCGTGGCGGAGACCAGGTTGCGATTAAGCATCCGAGCGGAAAAGTGAAGTTTTACGGCGGTAAGACCAACCCGGTTGAAAAACGGACACGGGTCAGGGCACGGGTTATTTCGCATGCGCTGCGTGACTTGATTCAGGAAAGTGATCAAGTGTTTATCATGGGCCATAAAATGCCGGATATGGATTCGATCGGCGCCGCAGTCGGTGTTGCCAAAATGGCTGCCATGAATAAAGTCAAAGGTCGAATCATCATTGATTTTGACGAATATGACCGCAGTGTCATGAGACTAATGGAAGCAATCGAAGGAGAACCTGATCTGTTCGATCAGTTTATCACGCCTGAGGAAGCGTTGGCGGATATGACCGAGCATTCCCTGCTCGTTGTCGTGGATACACACAAGCCTTCAATGGTTATCGATGAACGGGTGCTACAGCGGATGGAACGGGTTGTTTTGATTGACCATCACCGGAGAGGCGAGGAGTTCATTACCAATACGATGCTAGTCTATATGGAGCCTTATGCTTCCTCGACAGCAGAATTGGTAACCGAACTTATTGAATATCAGCCGAAGCACGAAAAACTGTCTATGCTGGAAGCAACAGCTATGCTGGCTGGGATCATCGTGGATACCAAAAGCTTTACCTTGAGGACAGGTGCCCGGACGTTTGAAGCCGCTTCTTATCTGCGTTCAAATGGAGCCGATACCGTGCTCGTCCAGCGCATTTTAAAAGAAGATCTGGAAACCTACGTGGAACGCGCGAAAATTGTACAGACAGTGGAATTTGTTGGTCAGGGCATCGCTATTGCAAGAGGTGAGTCTGACCGCGTCTACAGCCCAGTATTGATCGCTCAGACAGCTGATATTCTGCTGACGATGAAAGACGTTAATGCGTCCTTCGTGGTAGCAGAGCGCTCAGAAGGCGGTATCCGCATCAGTGCCCGGTCGCTTGGCGAAGTGAATGTCCAAATCATCATGGAAAATCTCGGTGGCGGCGGCCATTTAACAAATGCCGCCACCCAGATGCCGGATGTAACAATAGAAGAAGCCATTGAACAATTAAAAGCGGTAATTTTGGAAGATGATGAAGGAGGAGCAAACGAATGAAAGTGATATTTTTGAAAGACGTAAAAGGAAAAGGTAAAAAAGGTGAAATAAAAAACGTGGCAGATGGCTATGCGCATAACTTCCTGCTAAAGAACAATTTAGCCATCGAAGCAAATCAAGCGACTATCAGTAAACTGGACGGTCAAAAGAAAAAAGAACAAAAAGAAGCCGATCATGAACGCCAGGAAGCAGAAGAGCTGAAAGAAACGTTGGAAGGTCTAGTTATTGAATTGACAGCGAAATCTGGAGAAGGCGGACGCCTTTTCGGATCGATTACCACGAAACAAGTGGCGACAGCCCTTGAGAAAAAACACGGCATTAAACTGGACAAGCGTAAAATGGAGTTGGACGATGCAATCCGTGCACTTGGTTATACCAATATCCCTGTAAAACTGCATCATGATGTGACCGCTACGCTTCGAGTTCATGTTACTGAAGAAGCGTAAGGTGGGACACCGATGAACGAAACGATAGATCGTGTCCCCCCGCATAACCATGAAGCCGAGCAATCGGTCATTGGCGCCATCTTTCTAGAACCACCTTCCCTGATCACGGTTGCTGAAATCGTGATGGCAGAGGATTTTTACCGGATTGCCCATCAAAAGATTTTCCAGACGATGCTGAATTTATCAGATCATGGAAAAGCGATTGATGTCGTAACCGTGACAGAAGAGCTTTCTGTCAAAAAAGAGTTGGAGGACGTTGGCGGCTTATCGTATTTAACGGAAATCGCCAACGCAGTACCAACGGCAGCAAACGTTGCGCATTACGCCCACATTGTTGAAGAGAAAGCGCTGTTGCGGCGACTCATCCGTGTGGCCACCACGATTGTAGAAGATGGCTTTACACGCGAAGATGAAGTGGAAGCACTGCTTGCCGAGGCTGAAAAGAAAATGATGGAAGTTTCGAACCGGAAAAATGCCGGGGACTTTACCCATATCAAGGATGTGCTGGTTAAGACCTATGACAATATTGAATTGCTGCATACTCGCAAAGGGGACGTTACAGGCATCCCTACAGGCTTCCGCGACCTCGATAAGGTAACTGCAGGGTTTCAGCGAAATGACTTGATCATCGTAGCTGCACGGCCTTCTGTTGGTAAGACGGCTTTCGCTTTGAATGTCGCACAGAATGTTGCGACAAAAACAGACGAAAATGTCGCCATCTTCAGTTTGGAGATGGGTGCCGAACAGCTTGTCATGCGGATGCTTTGTGCAGAAGGCAATATCGATGCACAAGTGCTGCGGACAGGCGCACTTCAAAACGAAGATTGGCGCAAACTGACAATGGCTATGGGTAGTTTGTCGAATGCCGGAATTTTCATCGATGATACGCCGGGGATTCGTGTTAACGACATCCGTGCCAAATGCCGACGCCTAAAACAGGAATACGGGCTTGGCATGATCATGATTGACTATCTGCAGCTGATCCAGGGACCAGGACGCTCAGGCGAAAACCGCCAGCAGGAAGTATCGGATATTTCCCGTTCCTTAAAAGGACTGGCGCGTGAACTGGAAGTTCCGGTTATCGCCTTGTCGCAGTTGTCCCGTGGAGTAGAGCAGCGGCAAGACAAGCGGCCGATGATGTCGGATTTGCGTGAATCCGGAAGTATTGAGCAAGATGCCGATATTGTATCTTTCCTGTACCGCGAAGATTATTACGACAAGGAAACTGAAGACCAGAACATGATTGAAATCATCATCGCCAAACAGCGTAACGGCCCGACCGGTACCGTAAAATTGGCTTTTGTGAAAGAATACAATAAGTTCGTCACCATCGACTGGAGTCAGCACGAATCCGGAGGAGACTTTTAAACACGAACATTAAATGTGGTAACACATTTATATGTTCGTGTTTTCTTCTGTTCTGTATTGACGATAAGCGGTTCTATTGGTACAATAAACACTGTTTGAGACAGGGCATATGCCTAACGGAGGTGCGGACGATGACATCAGTCGTAGTAGTAGGAACGCAATGGGGAGACGAAGGAAAAGGGAAAATCACTGATTTTCTATCTGAACATGCAGAAGTGATTGCACGTTACCAAGGCGGAAATAACGCTGGACATACCATTATTTTTGGTGGAGAAACGTACAAATTGCATTTGATTCCTTCAGGGATTTTCTATAAAGACAAGACATCTGTAATCGGCAACGGCATGGTCGTAGATCCGAAAGCGCTTGTGAAAGAATTGAAAGGTCTTCATGACCGTGGAGTGACAACGGAGAACTTGCGCATTTCCAATCGCGCTCACGTCTTATTGCCATACCACATCAAGCAAGACGAAGTAGAAGAAGAACGACGTGGAGCAAATAAAATCGGAACAACAGGCAAAGGCATCGGCCCTGCTTATATGGACAAAGCAGCGCGTGTCGGAATTCGCATGGCGGATTTATTGGATCATGTTGTGTTCGAGGAAAAACTGCGCATGAATTTAAAAGAGAAAAATCGGCTGTTCGAGAAGTTTTATGAGACAGAAGGATTTACTGTAGAAGAAATCATGGAAGAGTATTATGCGTATGGCCAAGAAATCGCCAAATATGTAACGGATACATCAAAAGTGTTAAACGATGCAATTGATAATGGTCGTCGCGTATTGTTTGAAGGTGCACAAGGCGTGATGCTCGACATCGACCAAGGGACTTACCCGTATGTAACATCTTCCAATCCAGTAGCGGGCGGAGTGACAATCGGTGCAGGTGTTGGTCCGACGACAATCCAGCACGTCATTGGTGTCTGCAAAGCCTATACTTCACGTGTTGGGGACGGACCGTTTCCAACTGAATTATTCGATGAAGTGGGTCAGCAAATCCGGGAAGTTGGTAAAGAGTACGGAACAACTACAGGACGTCCACGTCGCATCGGCTGGTTCGACAGCGTTGTTGTCCGCCATGCCAGACGCGTCAGTGGCTTGACAGATTTGACAGTCAACTCAATCGACGTCTTGAGCGGCCTTGAAACGGTGAAGATTTGTACCGCTTATCGTTACCAAGGAGAACTGATCACGGAATACCCAGCGAACTTGCGTATGCTTGATGAGTGCGAACCTGTATATGAGGAGCTTCCAGGCTGGTCTGAAGACGTAACAAGCTGCAAATCACTAGATGAACTTCCTGATAATGCACGTCATTATCTTGAGCGCATTGCGCAATTGACAGGCGTTCAAATTTCTATTTTCTCTGTCGGTCCTGACCGTAATCAAACAAACATTGTTACGAGTGTTTGGAGATAATTTTCTTAGGAAGAGTGGGGAAGAAATTGCTACAGATGGACGCTTTCCGCGGGTTCGCGCCGAACTAACTCGGGCTTTTGGCCCGAGTGGATTTTGACACTTTGCTATCCCGCAGGAGTCGCCATCTTACGCGATTTCTTCTAAAGAGCTTTTCAATTTGTACACTCGATTCAACCCTATATCATTGCATCAAGCAGTCACCTTTGGGCGGCTGCTTTTTGCCGTCAACTATTTTTGCGATAAATGAAAAGAAGGACAACACTTGGGCGTGACAGATGTGACAGGAAAAAGGCAACTGCGGAACCATGCTATGATAATGGATAGTCGCGTGGCCAATTCAGGTTTTCAAAGGCGTGACAGAGATACAGGCCGCTGAATAGGTGCGAAACGGCCTAAAGAATGATAAAGTATAGGGTAGTAAAGAGTGTTCTACGGGAAAAATAAGGTGTAAGCGGAAAGAAAAAAGGGGAGAAAAACAATGAGTAAAACTATTTTGGTTGTAGACGATGAGAAGCCGATTGCAGATATTCTGCAGTTTAACTTAAAAAAAGAAGGTTTTAACGTAGTATGCGCTTACGACGGAGATGAAGCGATCAAGATCGCAGGAGAAATTCAGCCGGATCTGATGTTATTGGATATTATGTTGCCGAACCGCGATGGTATGGAAGTATGCCGTGAAATCCGCAAAAAATTTGATTTTCCTATTATTATGTTAACGGCCAAGGATTCGGAGATTGATAAAGTTCTCGGTTTGGAATTGGGCGCAGATGATTATGTCACGAAGCCTTTTTCGACCCGTGAATTGATTGCCCGCGTAAAAGCAAATTTGCGTCGCCAAAATATCGCACCAGCTGAGGATGAAGGACAAAATTCAAACGATATTCAAGTAGGTGCTTTGACGATTCAACCAGATGCCTATCTTGTTTTAAAGCGTGATGAAACCATTGAATTGACTCACCGTGAATTCGAATTGCTTCATTATCTGGGCAAGCATATCGGCCAAGTTATGACGCGTGAACATTTGCTGCAGACGGTATGGGGCTACGATTATTTCGGCGATGTCCGGACAGTGGATGTCACTATTCGTCGTCTGCGCGAGAAAATCGAAGACAACCCAAGCCATCCCGGGTGGATCGTGACGCGCCGCGGTGTCGGTTATTATTTGCGAAATCCTGAACAGGAGTAATTGAATGTCAAAAGTTAATTTTTTAAAATCGATACATGTGAAATTTGTCTTAATCTACATTCTGTTAATCTTGCTGGCCATGCAGATTATCGGACTTTATTTTGCCCAGCAGCTAGAAGAAACACTTAAAGGAAACTTTGAAAGCTCCATTGAAGACCGGATGGAAATCATCGAATTTAGTGTGCGGGAAGAAATGATCAAAGAGCGTACAGATGAGGACTTGACGCTCGAGCAGACCTTGCGGACGGTGCTGTATGGTTTTAAATCGGATGATCTCAATGAGATACGCGTTGTCAATACACGCTACAGCATCTTAGCATCTTCCGTAATTGAAAACCAGTCGTTGGTCGGTCAGCGCTCGACAAATGATCTAGTTCGGCGTTCTATCATCGGAGAAACCGAACTTGAACAGACTTATGTAGATGAAGAAAGCGAAGAGCGGATTTGGGTGCGTACACAGCCGATCCTTGCAGCAGGAGGAGAGGTTCTCGGGACCTTGTATGTTGTGGCAGAAATTGAAAATGTCTACGACCAAATGGATGATATCAATGCCATTCTCGCTGGAGGTACCGCTATATCCCTAGTGATCACCGCGATTTTGGGGATTTTGGTCGCTCAAACGATTTCACGACCGATTGCGGATATGCGGAGGCAGGCGCAGGCAATGGCAAAAGGGAACTTCTCGCGCAAAGTGCGGGTGTACAGCGATGATGAAATCGGACAGCTTGCTCGTGCTTTTAACCATCTGACGAATAGGCTGCAGGAATCCCAGCAGTCCACTGAAAGTGAGCGTCGTAAACTGGCTTCGGTCCTTTCCAATATGACGGACGGTGTTCTGTCGACTGACAGACGCGGACGAATCATTTTGATTAATGATCCAGCGCTGCAATTGTTGAATGTTTCACGTGAAACGGTAATCAATCGCCCAGTGACGAGTATATTGGGGCTGGAGGAAGAATACACGTTTGAAGATTTGATTGATATGAAAGAAGCAGTGACACTTGATTTCAGTTCCTATGAACAAAGCACATTATTGCGGACGACGTTTTCGGTCATTCAAAAAGAGACTGGATTTGTCAACGGATTGATCGCAGTGCTTCATGACAACACGGAGCAAGAAAAGATCGATATGGAACGCCGCGAATTTGTAGCCAACGTTTCGCATGAACTGCGGACGCCGTTGACGACGATGCGCAGTTATTTGGAAGCATTGGCTGATGGGGCATGGCAGGATCCGAATCTGGCACCGAACTTCCTGAATGTCACGCAAACAGAAACGGAGCGGATGATCCGGCTTGTTAATGATTTGCTGAAACTGTCGAAAATGGATTCGAGTGACACTGAATTGAGCAAGGAAATGGTTGAATTTAATGTCTTTTTCAACCGCATCATCGACCGTTTTGAAATGTCGAAATCACGTAAAGTTCATTTTGAACGACATTTGCCGAAAGAACAGTATTTTGTGGAAATTGATCCTGATAAATTGACGCAGGTAATTGACAACATTATCTCTAATGCCTTGAAATATTCCCCGGAAGGCGATAAAGTCCGCTTTGGGATGACTGTGGAAGAAGGATTCTTATTGATCCAAATCAGTGATGAAGGAATGGGGATCCCGAAAGAAAATGTTGACCGTATTTTTGACCGCTTTTACCGCGTCGACCGTGCGCGTTCCCGTGAGATGGGAGGAACTGGTTTAGGTTTGGCCATTTCCAAAGAAATGATCAACGCTCATGGCGGCGTCATTTGGGCGGAAAGCAAATACGGAAAAGGCACAACCATCTTCTTCACACTGCCTTTCGAGATGGATGATGGAGGTGAGTGGGATTGAAATATGTAGAGCATATTAAATCGGGTGCCCTATTTTTGCTGATTCTGCTCAGTCTGGCATTGACTTTCACCATCTGGACCTTCACTCCTAGTCACGAAACCATCGAGCCATCGACTACCGTCGATGAGCCGATCGCAGACAGCAAGAATACGGAAGAGATTGTTCGTCCGGTAAAATTGTTGTTTCATAACGAAGAGGAAGTCACTGGAACTATCGATCAAAGCAATGTCCAGTTGCTACTCGATGCGATTCAGCAATGGCAGATTCAGGATATAAGGCTGATACAGGAAGAAACGACTCCTGATACGATGGAATCCTATATGCATAGCTCGAACCGGGCGGTCATCTATTACCCGGGGCTTGTTCCTTTCCCGGTATTTGACACAATGACGAACATCATCGATACGACGATTCCTGAATCGTCATTTGATCGGATTGTTGTCGAGTGGGACGCACCCGCCAACGATCAGCCGGCTCTTTACTTCATGAATACAGTGTCGGGTAGAATTTATAAAGCCGCTATTCCAGCAGAAAATCTAAAACAATTCCAGACGGATATCTTGACGGAGGCTGCGGAGTATGACTCTTATATTACCGATGAAACAATCGGTGCCTTACCGATTTACGTGCAGGAAGGCGAAGTTGAAAAAGTAAGTGTCAATTATATATTGGAAGAGACATCAACAGCAAAATTTGCAGAAGCTTTATTGGACAGCCCGGAACTCACATTATCGGCAGATTTAATGACGCAGGAATATACAGATGATTCTGGGGCGTTGATGAGAGAAAATCCCAGCACCGTAAGCATTAGCTATGTCCAGCCAAAAGCTGAAACTTCAGATCCTGCAATTCCTTCAGATTTGTTATTCGATTCTATTGGCCTTATCAATGGACACGGCGGCTGGACGGATAATTATCTCTATGCCGGTATGAATTCAGTGAGCCAGCATATCAAGTATCAGCTGTATGTTGGTGATTTGCCGGTCTTCAGTTCGACAACTGCGGCTGCTCTGGACCTCACTTGGGGAACAGATGCAGGTGAAGAACAGGCTTATAACTACAACCGTCCAATTTATCAACTGGATTCTGAGGCAGAGAGCAGTGTGGCAGTTCTTGCCTCGGGGGAAGAAGTCTTGAAAGCCATCGCACAAATCAATAATCAGGATTTATCTGTTGTAACGGATATTAAACCGGCATACAAACTGACACAAAGCGAAGAACGCTTTTTTCTCATCTTTGAGCCGGCTTGGTATTTTGAAGCGAATGGTGTTTGGACAGAGCTGACAAGTGAATTGACAGGAGGGCGTGAACTTGGATTGGAATAAAACCAAGACCATTTTTATCATTGTCTTTTCTATTTTGAACGTCTTTTTATATTCCTTGTATTTGGACCGTTATACAGAAGCCGAGAATTTAGAAGAACTTTCGGAATCATCGGTGGACGAAAAATTGGAAGCTGACTCTATCACCTACTCGGATCTTCCTGAAGATGTTGAAGGACTGCCTTATATTCGGGGTGAAACGAAAATTCTCACCGTTAAAGATGCACCAAAGGAAAATGTTAAGGTCAATATTCAAGATGGCAAAAGACTGCAAGTTGCTTATGAAGATGCCGTTGCTCCAATAGGAAAAGCCGAAAGTGCTGAAGCTTTAAATACTTTCATGGAAGAAGTTGTCCACGAGGGCACTTCTTATGAATTATGGGAAATTGATGAAGAACAGAACAAAGCTGTTTTTTTTCAGACCTTTGATGGGGAGACGCTTTACTTCAGCGAGAATGGAAAAGTGACGGTGTATTGGAATAATGATGGGGATATTGTCCGCTATGAACAAACGATGTTCACGGACGTTATCGAAAATCAAGAGCCAAAAGAGTTGGTGACTGCCATTAGAGCAATTCATACGCTTTACCAGAAAAACTTACTGGAACGCGACTTGACCATCAAAAAAACAGAATTGGGCTATTCCGTACTTGTACAGGTATCGGAAAATCGGCAAATGTTTGTTCCAACTTGGCATATTCAAGTGGAACTTTCAGATGGCAGCCGCCAGGATTATTTCGTTAATGCTGTAAAAGATGGTGTTATCGAATTGAACAAAGAAGAAGAAGAAGCAGTAGAGTAAGGAGATTTTACTATGCAATTCAGTGTATTAGCCAGCGGCTCAAGCGGCAATGCCACGTATATCGAAGACGGGGAACATTCTTTCCTGGTTGACGCGGGACTCAGCGGCCGCAAGATGGAAGAGCTGTTTGCGGCAATCGGCAAAAAAATGAGCAATTTGGATGGTATCCTCGTCACACATGAACATAGCGATCACATTAAAGGGCTTGGCATCTTGGCACGCAAGCACAAAGTGCCGATTTATGCCAACGCCAAAACGTGGACGGCAATGGACGGCCTAGTTGGAGCGATCCCTCTAGAGCAGCGATTCCATTTTGATATGGACACTGTAAAGACTTTCGGTTCAATCGATATCGAATCGTTTGCCGTCTCACACGATGCAGCAGATCCGATGTTCTATGTATTCCATGCGGGTGGCCGAAAACTGTCTCTAATCACCGATACCGGCTACGTCAGCGACCGAATGAAAGGCATTATTCAGGCTTCAGATTCCTATGTGTTTGAAAGCAACCACGATGTCGGGATGCTTCAGATGGGCCGTTATCCATGGTCTGTCAAACGTCGGATTTTAAGCGATGTCGGCCACGTATCAAACGAGGATGCAGCGGTTGCAATGAGCGAAGTGCTTGCTGAAAAACCGACGCGCATTTACTTGTCGCATTTGAGCAAAGACAATAATATGAAGGACCTTGCGCGTATGAGTGTCGAGCAAACCTTGCAGTCAAAAGGGATTATTACGGGAGAATACGTGAATCTTTTTGATACCGATGCCAATGTGCCGACTAAGTTAATTGTTGTGTAGAAGAGAAGCTATTCAGAAGTCAGGTTGATGACTTTTGGATGGTTTTTTTTAGTTTGAAAGCGAAGAAGTTATTTAGTGGAAAGCTTTCCGTTCCAGCGCTCGCTTTCCGCGGGCACGGCCTCTGCCGCTTCCCTCGCGTTGCTCAGTCCAGTGGATCCGGCTCGCGCTGTTCCCGCAGGAGTCGAGCGCTTGCACTTCAAGCAGTTGATAAGGTGAACTACAGAGAAAATAGGCATATTAAATAAACCTAATAAATTTTCCCTTAGAGGGTCATTTACTCTATATTCTAGAAGTCTCTAGACGTCTCTAGACGTTTCACAGTATCTTGTGAAATGTTCGTAGTAGAAGCACACATGCTTTAAATTGGCCTGCATCTATATAAAGTTTCTACAACTTGATTTGAATGCTTGAAATTTCTAAGCTAAATAGTAAGAGTGATTACTACTGGCATGGTCTTAAGAATTGTAAAAGCGGGGTAAACAAGTAGAAGAAAAGAGAGGGTGAATGCAATGGGTTATTACAATCAAACACCGAATGGCAGACAAAAGCCAAGTCGATTAGGGACATTTGCCGCAGGGCTTTCGGGAGTGGCAGCGGGTGCTTTATTGGTATGGTTATTGTTTTATTCGATGCCGGGGCTGATCCCGGACAATGGCAATGAGACGCAAATCGTTCAGCAGGATACCGAGGGGCGCTCCGAATCGGTTTCAGTCGATATCACGACGGATGTGACAGAGGCGGTCGAGATTGCGGCAGATGCAGTCGTAGGAGTCACCAATCTGCAGGCAGCCGGGGATTTTTGGTCCCAATCGCCTGAACAGGAACAGGCAGTTGGAACGGGTTCTGGGGTTATTTATAAAAATGAAAACGGGACGGCGTATGTGGTTACCAATCACCATGTTATTGACGGTGCCAGTGGCATTGAAGTGACTTTATCGGATGGTTCTAAAGTTGAAGCGACGGTGGTTGGCAGCGATATTTGGACCGATCTTGCCGTTCTCGAAATGGATGGAGCCAAGGTGCAGGCTGTTGCTCAATTTGGGGATTCAGACGCTTTAAAACAAGGAGAGACGGTTATCGCCATCGGCAATCCGCTAGGGCTCGATTTTTCAGGATCAGTGACGACAGGTGTGGTTTCAGGGACGGATCGTGCCGTTCCTGTGGATTTGAACGGTGATGGCCAGCAGGATTGGCAGGCGGAAGTGTTGCAGACAGACGCCGCGATCAATCCGGGGAACAGTGGCGGTGCATTGGTGAATCTGGCGGGTCAACTGATTGGCATCAACTCCATGAAAATTGCAACTTCATCAGTTGAAGGCATTGGTTTTTCGATTCCGATCAATTCCGCAATGCCTGTCATTAACTCGCTTGAAGAAAACGGAGAAATGATTCGCCCAGCAATGGGCATAACTTTGCTGGATCTGATTCAGGTACCGCAAGTAGATCGACAAGAGACATTAAACCTTCCAGAAGACGTGACAGAAGGCGTTGTTGTCAATTCAGTGGTAGAAGGATCAGCTGCAGCGTTGGCCGGTATGGAGCAGTTTGACGTTATTATAGAGATGGATGGAGTAGCAATCACAGATATTATTGAGTTGCGTCAGCATTTGTATAATGAAAAGAAAATTGGTGATTTGTTGAAAGTTAGCGCTTATCGCAACGGAGAACTGATGGAGTTTGAATTAGAGCTTGTTGATAATTCAGCTTTGTAAAATAGAGAGCCTGCATAGAAGTTCCTATGCAGACTCAGAGTGTAGACTGCAGACAAACTCGATTTATTCGAGTTATCTGCAGTTTTTTTATTGGAATACATCGCTCCGGTCGCTTTACTTCCCCCCGTGGACGCGCCTTCGCTAGTATAAGGTTCTTTTTAAAGATAGCAAAATCCCTTCTTTTGTCCCCTAAATCCACTTATTTTAATGAGTAGCCGCCATCTACGACTATTTCTGTACCGTTTATATAGGATGCTTTGTCTGAAGCTAAGAATAGAACGACTTCTGCAATCTCACTTGGCTTCCCGTAACTTCCTCTAGGGTGTCCCTTTGATTGTTTTTCATAATTCTCTATTCCACCATATGCATTAATGGCTAGGTCGGTTTCTGTAGGGCCAGGGGATATGCAATTTACTCGGATTCCTAGGTTAGCAAAGCGAAGTGCCGTGCTTTGAGTCATCGCGACAACTGCTGCTTTTGTCCCGCTATAAGCTGGTAGCATAGGATTAACCTTGTCGTTTCCAAGGATAGCTGCATTATTAATAATGACTCCATTTCGCTGCTTACTCATCACGAGTAAAGAATATTTCATGTAGGCGAAGACAGCCGTTTGATTGACCGCGATTAAATGATTCCAGTCATCTAGCTTTACTCGAGACAAAGGCCCCATTCCTATAGATAAAATACCAGCATTGTTGAATAGAATATCAACATGATGCCCGTTATTTTCAAGTGTTTTAAAAAAGCTTTCGATTTCTTCCACGTTTTCGTTATGGACTTGGTAAAAATGAGCCCTTTCGTTGCATTCACTCTCTACTTGAGAGCCTTTGTTACGATCTCTTCCAGTAAAATGGACGGTAGCCCCTTCTTTACAAAAGAAACGAACCACTTCCTTACCAATTCCATCTGTTCCACCATTAACAATCACTACTTTGTTTTCGAACATCATGAGATCTCCTCCGAATATCATAGTAAAGTTATAAGTATGTAAAATCAGTATATAACATTCGTATAACCAAAGGAAATCTAAGTACTCTCTACTTAAGAGGACATGAACCTCGTCTTAATAGGAAGGATTCAATCCCCGAATGGCTTTTTTAATTGTCTAGCTAATTTTTACAATCGGTGTTTAATGAAATCATTCCAGGTGGTCGCTTTCCGGGGAGTTGCTCTCTTTTGTTCTTTCATTGTCTTGAACTAATACTATTCAAATATCAAAATCTTAGAATTTCAGGAGAGGAAGAACGGTTAAGGAAAGCTGGAATGATATGTGGATAACTTTTGGAGTATTAAATTATTATTAACAATCCACAGGCTAATAAAAGCTTCGCTATCCGTAACTCTTTGCTTCTGTTAAAATAGATTGTGGATAAAAGGAATGAAATGTGTATAACTGTGTGGAATATTCGGAATTCAAAAGGAGCGAAAAAAATGGAAATCAAATGCTGTAAAACCCATGTAGAACATGCCTTAGACAAGTTTGTAGCTGAGGTGAAAAGCTATCCTATACTTACAGAATTATCAGAAATAGAAAAGTTATCCACAAGTTGTGATTACTGCGAAGAGGCTGCAACCTATCTTGTGGCGAACGAATGATCTGGCACAAGATGTAGGAATGTCTGTGGATATGTGTATAACTATTGTGTATAACTTGTTTGTAAATTTAATGTGAAGGGGGATAAGTTGTGAATATCTCAATTATCAGTGTAGGAAAGTTGAAAGAGAAATATTTAAAATCAGGCATTGAAGAGTATATAAAAAGACTTGGAAGTTATTCAAAAATCAATGAAATTGAAGTGGCCGATGAAAAAGCACCAGAACAATTGAGTGATGCGGACATGGAAATCGTCAAAAAGAAAGAAGCCGACCGAATTTTGGCGAAAATTTCCCCGGACGCTTACGTTATTGCCTTAGCGATTGATGGAAAGATGAAAACCTCGGAGCAGCTAGCCAAAGACATCGAATCCTTGATGACTTACGGCCGCAGCAAAATTGTCTTTGTTATTGGTGGATCTCTTGGGTTACATGACGAAGTGTTAAAGCGTGCGGATGAAAAGTTGTCATTTTCGAAGATGACGTTTCCTCATCAATTGATGAAGTTGATTTTGGTTGAGCAGGTTTACCGGGCGTTTCGGATTATGAAGGGAGAACCGTACCATAAGTAAATGAGGTTTTTAATTCTAGAAAAGTTAATTTATAGATGAAATGAGAACAATGTGATTTTTTTTGACATTGTAAAGACTAATTCAGAATGCTTAGTAAAGGATAAATAGCACCTATTCTTTAGGGATGTGCAGTAAAAGCATCACTTAAAGAATGGGTGCTATTTTAAAGATGAAATTTAAACAGAAATAATAGTAAAAGTCACCTATTTTATTATGGGTGCGACATCATATGATACTATAAACTAAGTATCTCTATAACCCTGTTTTGATAAATTGGAGGAAAAAGTATGAATAATCAAACTTATAACCAAATAGTAAATTTAATATGGAGTATTGCAGACGATTGCCTTCGTGATGTATATGTACGAGGAAAGTATAGAGATGTTATTTTACCGATGACAGTAATTCGAAGACTTGATTCAGTACTTGAGCCTACAAAAGAGGCAGTGCTACAAATGAAAAATGCTTTAGATAAAGCAGAAGTAGTGAATCAAACAGCAGCACTCTGTAATGTAGCAGGACAATCCTTCTGTAATTCTTCACCTTTTACTCTGAAAGATCTTAAGTCAAGAGCTAAGCAACAACAGCTTAAGTCTGACTTTATTGCGTATTTAGATGGTTTTTCGCCTAATGTGCAAGAAATACTTGAGAAGTTTAAGTTTAGAAATCAAATAGATACTATGATTGAAGCTGATATTTTAGGTGCTGTTATTGAGAAGTTTATAAGTCCTAAAATTAATTTGAGTCCTAAACCGGTCTTGGACGATAGCGGTAATATACTAATCCCAGGCCTTGATAACCACTCAATGGGGGTAATCTTCGAGGAGTTAATTCGTAAATTTAATGAAGAAAATAATGAAGAAGCTGGAGAGCATTTCACACCTCGTGATGTAGTTGAACTCATGGCTGATATTACATTCTTGCCAGTAGCAGATAAAATTAAGGACGCTCCCTATCTTGTGTATGATGGTGCATGTGGAACAGGCGGGATGCTAACCATTGCAGACGAAAGGTTGCATCAATTGGCTGGAGAGCATAATAAAAATATTACTACGTATTTGTACGGACAAGAAATTAACCCTGAAACATATGCAATCACTAAAGCTGATCTGCTTATTAAAGGAGAGGCTATACAGGATGACAACGTAGCATATGGTTCTACACTTTCTAATGATGGTTTTCCAACCTATAATTTTGATTTCATGCTTTCAAATCCTCCATACGGTAAGAGTTGGAAGACAGATATGGAACGACTAGGGGGGAAATCAGACATTTCTGATACTCGTTTTATTGTTTCTCATAATGGAGATCCAGAGTTTAAGCTGATTCCACGTTCGAGTGATGGACAGATGTTATTTTTAGCAAACAAATTAAGCAAAATGAAGCATGACACAGAACTTGGTAGTCGAATTGTGGAAGTTCATAATGGTTCATCATTATTTACTGGTGATGCAGGTCAAGGTGAGAATAATCTAAGAAGATATATTATAGAAAATGATTGGCTAGAGGCGATTATTGCATTGCCTGAGAATATGTTTTACAACACTGGAATTGCTACATATATCTGGGTTGTTACTAATAGAAAAGCAGCACATAGAAGAGGGGCGGTTCAGTTAATAGATGCAACAGAACTTAAAAGTCCTCTTCGAAAAAACTTGGGTAATAAAAACTGCGAATTCACTCTTCAAATTAGAAAACAAATTTCAGATATTTTACTCAACTTTGAACAAAATGAGCAGTCTAAAATTTTCGATAATAAAGAGTTTGGTTACCATAAGGTTACAGTTGAAAGACCATTACGTTTAAGTGTTAATCTAACAAAAGAAAAATTAGAAAAATTTTCTGAAATATGTGAGCAACAGAAAGAAGCAGCTTTTATTCCTGTTGTTAATGCTTTAGCTGAAAGGTTACAATATATTACAATTAATGACTTTAATTTTGTCGTAAAAGAGTTAGGAAAGATAGCTACAGAATTAAATGTAAAACTGTCTGCAAAGAGATTAAATCTAGTAAAAAATAGTCTTGCACAAATTGATAAAAATGCAAAAAGAGTAATCAAAAAAATATATAAGGTTGGAAAAATAGAAGAAAATCCACTTTACGGTTTATTCAAAACTGACATCGATGATAAACAATGTATTGTAGAGTATGAGCTTAATAGTGATTTAAGAGATACAGAGCAAATACCTTTACTTCTGGAGGGCGGAATCGAAAAATTCTTCAAAGACGAAGTATTATCTTTTGCATCAGATGCATGGATTGATGAAAGTAAAACTCAAATTGGGTATGAAATCAGTTTTACAAAATATTTTTATAAGCCCGTTCAGCTGCGTGAACTTAGCGAAATAGCCGCAGATATAAAAGCCTTAGAAGTAGAAACTGAAGGTTTGCTTAATGAAATTATAGGGGGGTAAAAAAAGATGATTACTGATCTTAAACCCTATGGGGAATATAAAGAGACTGAATATGATTGGTTAGGAGAAGTACCTAAACATTGGGAAAGAATAACAGTAAGATCAATTACTGAGCTTTCTAATGTAAGAAATGGAACTAGAGATGATTTAGAATTATTGTCGGTTTATCGTGAATATGGAGTAATAAAAAAATCATCTAGAGACGATAATCATAATGTTGAAAGCCAAGATTTATCAAATTATAAATTTGTAGATGATGGTTACTTAGTTCTGAATAAAATGAAAATGTGGCAGGGTTCACTAGGTGTATCAAAATATCAAGGAATAGTAAGCCCGGCGTATATTGTTTGTAAACTTATAGGCAATTTAAATTCTAAATACGTTCATTATTTACTGAGATCATCTAGCTTCAAGACAGTATATAATAGAATTTCTTATGGTGTTCGTGTGGGACAATGGGATATGCGATATGATGATTTTAAAAATATCATACTTTATTTGCCATCTATAGAAGAACAGAATCAAATTGTTAAGTATTTGGATTCACGACTTGCGAAAATAAATAGGTTGATTTCAGCAAGAAAGCGTCAAATTGCTTTATTAAAAGAGCAAGTTAATACTTTGACGAATCAAGCGATTACAGTCGATGGAATTAATAAACAAAGATTAACCAATGTTTCAATACAATCTCGAGATTGGATAAAGCGGCAAGACGACCAAGAATATGTATCTATTGGCTTATTAAATAGAGGTAGAGGCATCTTTCATAAGTCTTCAATTTTGGGTTCTGATTTGGGAGATTCGGAGTTTTATATCGTAGAAAATAATGCTTTAATTTTTAGTGGGCAGTTTGCATGGGAGGGCGCTGTTGCCCTCACAGAAGAAAAAGATAAAGATTGTATCTCTTCCCATCGTTATTATATGATACGAGGAATAGAAGGCATTGCGAAAAATGAGTATCTTTGGGCTTTTTTCCGTACAAAGTATGGGGAACTATTACTAAATTCGAACTCAAGGGGAGCAGCCGGCAGGAATCGACCTTTGAATATGAATTCACTATTAAAAGAGTATATTCCACTTCCATCTATGGCATACCAAGAAAAAATATCAAGAGAAGTGAAAGTTTTATTGCATTTTATTAAAGAAGTAAACCGTCTTGAGGGTTTATTTAAAGAATATAGCAATCGACTTGTTTCTGATGTTGTAACTGGTAAATTTGATGTTCGTGATTTAAAAATAAATGAACTTGAAGAAATTGAAAATATTTACTTCGAAGAAGAGGTAGATATTAGTGAAGAAGTTCTTGATACCGAGGAGTGTGAGGTTTAATGCCAACAAACACCAAAGAGTCGGGGCTAGAAACACTCATTGTAGAATATCTTGTAAATCAGAATAGTTATGAGCACGGGACAAATAATGACTACAATAAAGATTATGCAATTGATGAAACTCGCTTTTTTATTTTTTTGAAGGACACCCAACCAGAAAAGCTAGATGCTTTGGGTGTTTTTAAGAGTGATAATAACAAAGCAAAGTTGTTAAATCGGCTGCAAGGAGAGATTACAAAAAAAGGTGTCATTGATGTGTTGAGAAATGGTCTGAAAATTTACCCTGTAACCTTAGATTTGTTTTATCTCACACCATCTCAGGAAAATGCCAAGGCAAAAGAGCTTTATAATAAGAACATATTCAGTGTTACAAGACAACTTATGTATTCTAGGGATAATTCAAGACTTGCTCTTGATTTTGCTATTTTTATTAATGGTTTACCTATAATTACTTGTGAACTGAAAAATAGACTGACAAAACAAAATGTTGAAGATGCAGTTTATCAATACAAAACTGATCGTGACTCACGTGAAATTTTATTTAACTTCGGTAGATGCATGGTGCACTTTGCAGTTGATGAGAACGAGATTAAAATGTGCACCAAGCTTGATGGTAAAAAATCTTGGTTTTTGCCATTTAATAAAGGATATAACGATGGCGCAGGAAATCCGCCGAATCCAGATGGAGTCAAAACGGATTATCTGTGGAAGAAGATATTGGTAAAAGACGAGCTTGCCAATATTCTAGAAAACTATGCACAAATAGTCGAAGAGAAAGATCACGAAACAAAAAAAATTAAGAGAACACAGATATTTCCACGTTATCATCAGCTTTCAGGGGTAGAATCTATTTTAGCTGATGTTAGCAAAAAAGGCTCTGGTCAAAAATATCTTATACAACACAGTGCAGGTAGTGGAAAGTCGAATTCTATTGCGTGGCTGGCTCATCAACTAGTTTCACTTACTAATGATGGTAATAATATTTTTGATTCAGTCATTGTGGTCACGGATAGAATTAACCTTGACAAGCAAATCAAAAATATAATTAAAAGCTTTATGCAAGTGTCGAACACAGTTGGTCATGCAGAAAGCTCTGGAGACTTAAAAAAACTTCTTCAAGAGGGCAAAAAAATAATCATAACAATTGTGCATAAATTCCCGTATATACTTGAGGATATTGGAAACCAACATAGAAAAAATAACTTTGCCATTCTCATTGATGAAGCTCACTCAAGCCAAAGTGGCAATATGTCCGCAAAGATGAATATGGCTTTGTCTGGGCAATATGAGGACAGTGAAGACGAGACTACCGAGGATAAGATAGTAAAAATTTTAGAGGGCAGAAAAATGCTTACAAATGCGAGTTATTTTGCATTTACTGCTACACCTAAAAATAAAACCTTAGAAATGTTCGGTGTTCCTTATCCTGCAGAAGGAACAATAAAACACAGGCCGTTTCATGTTTATACGATGAAACAGGCAATCCAAGAAGGGTTCATTATTGATGTCCTCAAAGATTACACACCAATTAAGAGCTACTATAAGATAGCAAAGATAGTAGAAGACGACCCTATGTTTGATAAGAAAAAGGCCCAAAAAAAACTTAGAAAATATGTTGAATCGAATGAAAAGGCAATTGAGTTGAAATCAGAAATTATGGTTGATCATTTCCATGACCACGTAATAGCAAAAGGGAAGATTGGTGGCAATGCCCGTGCGATGGTGGTTACTAGCAGCATTGAAAGAGCCATACAGTATTACTATTCAATATCAGCTTATTTAGAAAAAAGAAAGAGTCAGTTTAAAGCTATCGTAGCTTTTTCAGGTGAACATGAATTCGGAGGTAAAAAATTAACCGAGAGTTCCATCAATGGTTTTCCCAGTAATGATATTGAGAAGAAATTTAAGAAGGAACCGTATAGACTTTTAATTGTTGCTAATAAATTTCAAACGGGGTATGATGAGCCACTTCTACATACGATGTATGTCGACAAAGTATTAACAGATATTAAGGCGGTTCAAACCTTATCTAGATTAAATAGAGCTCATTCACAAAAATACGATACCTTTGTTTTGGATTTTGCCAATGAAACAGACATTATAAAAGAAGCCTTTTCAAAGTATTATCAAACTACCATACTATCTGATGAAACTGATCCGGATAAACTTAATGATTTAGAAAGTGATATTAGAAGATATCATGTATTTACTGACTACCATATAGATACAATAGTGGAACTTTATCTTAATGGAGCGGATAGGGATAAGCTTGATCCAATATTGGATGTTTGTGCTGTAAACTATGAAGCCAATTTTGACGAGAATGAACAAGTGGATTTTAAGAGTAAATCGAAAGCTTTTACACGAATGTATGGGTTTTTAGCTTCAATACTACCTTATGGAAATGCGGAGTGGGAAAAGCTGTCTATATTCCTAAATCTACTGATACCAAAACTCCCTGCACCGAAGGAAGAGGATTTATCAAAAGGCATTCTTGAGGCCATCGACTTAGATAGTTATAGAGTTGAAGCTCAGACAAAAATGTCTATCGTATTAGAAGATTCACCGGATTATGAAATAGATCCTGTTCCAACAAACGCTGGAGGGGGCAAAGCTGAAGCAGAACTTGATTTGCTAAGTAACATTCTCTCAAGTTTCCATGATCTTTTCGGAAATGTTCCCTGGAAGGATGAAGATCAAGTTAAAAGGCATATTGCGTCCATTCCGGAAGTTGTAGCAAGAGATAAGGATTATCAAAATGCTATGAAAAATTCTGATAAACAAAATGCTAAAATTGAAAGCCAAAAAGCACTAAACAGGGCGGTTATAGACTTAATGACAGATAATATGGAAATCTTTAAGCAATATAACGATAATGACTCGTTTAAAAATTGGCTCTCAAATATGGTGTTCAATGTAACTTATAACACAGAAGGTGAAGTTTATACCGGAAATCCTGACATTAATGGCTAAACGATGTTTGAATAAAATTTTTAAAATAAGTGTGGAAATCTTTTAAAAGAAAACCTCAAAGATTATCTCTTTGAGGTTTTTCTGTTATCTCCTTCTATAGTATCCGCAATTGAACGAAGAGCTGAAGCAACATTAGAACGTCCTTCGGTTTTCCAAAATTTTATCAGTGTATTTTGATGCTATGCATTTCAACCATCTCCTTTATATACCTAGTTGGATCAAGCTATTGAAAGTTACAAAATATAAAGGGGGAGAACGGCATGTTACAGTCCATTATTCATGGGAAGCTCCCTTCAACTGTGTGGAACAGTGAGGACGTGGTCACGAGCTCCATAATTGGGGGATTCCAGTACCTTTCTGATCCCCTATATATGATCCAAGCGCTATGCAAAAGTGTAGATTTGGACGGAAATTTGCTCACTTTCCATAAGCCAATTAAAAGGGTTCAATACAAATTCTGGCCTTCACTCAAGCAATGCGAGCCGGATGTCGTATTGGTTTTAATCGATGAAGACGCGGGATTCCATATCGTTGGTGTCGAGGCAAAATACACATCGCCTAAATCCAGTGAAGAAGATGAAACCGTAGATTTTGAAGATAGAAAAACCTGGCAACGAGATCAGCTTTCTCGAGAACTTGAAGATCTGAACGACTCGGATACATCGAAGAAGCTCTCAATAGATGAGACGGATATCGTATCTAGGCAGTTGATCTACTTAACAAACGATACGATAATGCCCGAGGAAGACATGCTATTAGGAGTTAAACATTCTAAAGCTAGGAATAACAATGTTTACTGGCTTACCTGGGCAAGTTTTTACGAGGTTGCATGTATGGAACCTAAAACCGAACAAGACGAAATCATCCTATCTCAAATTCAAGAAGTATGTGACCGGAAAAACCTCACCCGATTTCATGGATGGGGAATATTACCAGAAATTTTGCCTTTTGAAGGTTTTTATTCTTCAAATGCAGAACTGATGTGGCCCAAGGAAGAACTTGCTGCCACTAGTTGGGAATATAACGATAAGGAGTCGAGCAAACGATGAGCGATACCGTATTTCAGTCATTCCAAAATGTTAGAAAAGTAGTAGACAATTCAATCAAACTTTTGAAAGATGCGGATGCTTTGCTTGCAGAAAAAAACTATACTCCAATTCTGGGCAATGGACTTGCTACTGAATCCAGCAAAAGTATTCTGCAATCAGCAGATAGCTTTTCAACACTCGTTCCCCAGTACATAGCTCGTCCATATGCACTAAAGAGTCAACTGGCAAACGGAACAGTTGATCATCTATATGTAATCAACATTCAGTTCACTCATCCTTCACATCAAAATCTTCAACCAACTATAGCAACGGGTCTTTTCAGCCTAGAAACTCCTACTGAAAATATTCGGAGTAGATTCAAGCCTTGGTTTACGAAATATGCTATTTTTGAGAGAGACATAAAATTTAATACCAGTAGCGAGGAGCAGTATGCATGTGAACCTTTTAGCGACTGTACCGATACTCTTCAATTTCACATTGCTCCATTAACCTCAATTAAAACAAACAGTGATACATCTAAAATGCTTGAAAAAATGTACCAGTTGACTCTATAAAGTCTTCTTCATTAATAGTTGTATAGAGATGCTTTAGAGAACTGTATCGATAAGAAAATGATATATATATTATAAAGATGAATAATATAAAAGGGCTTAACCTCCAATGGAGGTTAAGCCCTTTTCAATTTAAGGAGGAGTCTATGATGAGCTTAAGTAAAGAAAAGAAACTATCAACAAGCCAAAAAGAAAGTAGTAAAGATCAGGCCGCTAAGAGATTTAATATCGTATCTGTAAAACTAGTAAAAGAATCAAGCCTATTGTACAAAGAAAGATCGGTAAAATCTCCAAAAGACGGTTACAACTTACTCAAGCATTTTCTAGAAGATAAGGATCGAGAGTATTTTATTGTAGCTGCCTTAGATATTAAAAACCAACCAGTATCCATTCATGTGTGTCATGTAGGAAGTCTGAACGCTTGTATCGTACATCCGAGAGAAGTTATGAAGTCAGCTATTCTATCAAATGCAGCTTCAATTATAGTGGGACATAATCATCCATCTGGGAATCCAACACCGTCAGATGAAGATCATAAAGTCACGAAAAGACTGAAAGAAGCTGGGGAAATCATTGGGATTGAGTTATTAGATCACATCATTGTAGGGACAGATTCGTATTTGTCCTTCAACGAGAAGGGATACCTGTAATGAAACTCTCTGACACGAGAGAGATGGAGTGGTTCGTCACGACGCTGAAGGAACAATTTGCCTTGAGTGTACAGTCCAGCGATATTGGCTATGAAGCCATGGAACTGGGCATCGATGAAGTTGCACCCTCGTTTGTTCCAACAGAACTCTTTGAGGAAACTCCGGCATCTTTGATCTACGAAACCATGATTGTCGAAGATCCACAGGAAAACTTGTGGGTAGGGGCAGTGTCGTATTATCCGCATTCTTCGGATTGGTGCCTGCAAGTAATCACAAAAAATGATGAAGTGGTCCTACGGAAGGTATTGTCTCTCATTGAGTAAATCTCGCGACAAAACTTCTGCAACAACTCCGGAATCTCACGACAATACTATTTGACTGAACTGCTATCAGACAGGATTGATAGAAACAAAGGAAACCTCAGGTTTTAGTCATACGAAAACTCACGACAGTATTATAGGACTGACGTGAGTTGAAGTGTTTGGTCTACTTAGAAAGAAGTAGGCTTTTTATTTTGGATTCACTCTATGTTCCACATGAAACAAATATCAGTGAAGAATGGGGGATGAAAGAGCAGTGGACACCAAAGCATTTGCAGAGTGGCTATTTGCGGAAGGTAAAGCAGACAAAACTATCCAGTCGTATACAACAGATGTAAATGGATTTCAAGCATTCTTGACACAACAAATTGGAAAGGACAAGTACTTTAACCGTTCAATCTTTCTTGTCTACATCGATAGACTTGTTCGAAGTGGCTACGCTGTGGCCACTATTAACAAGAAGGTTAACAGTCTAAAGGTATTCAATGATTTCCTATTACTCAAAGGTCTAGTAACGGAAAGATATATTCATATGAAGAAAGATCGGATTGGAACCGCTGTTGGAAGTGAAGATGTTGTTACTGTTTTATTGGATGAAGAAGTAGAAAGGTTGCTTTTCTATGTGAATACGAATGAAAGAGTATCGATCCGAAATAAACTAATCGTGTACCTATTACTTTACACAGGCGTGCGTGTGACCGAACTCGTCGAATTAAGACTTTCAAGTATTGATTTTCTAACAAGTCATATCGTAGTGGTCGGGAAAGGTGGAAAACGAAGAGAGATAGGGCTTCGTTCAGATGTGCTGCAATTAGTGAGACTGTATATCAAGAAAGAACGTTCTAAGTCTGTTTTCAACCATAGTGACTATTTACTGGTGAGTCAACGAGGGGGAAAGTTACATCGGGATGCTGTTCGTCATTGGTTGGCGAAGATCTCGGAGGAGCTGAAATTAAA
The DNA here is from genome assembly GCF_001687565.2 of Planococcus antarcticus DSM 14505. Lineage (NCBI taxonomy): Bacteria > Bacillati > Bacillota > Bacilli > Caryophanales > Caryophanaceae > Planococcus > Planococcus antarcticus. Next base: position 3,723,126 of record NZ_CP016534.2, on the reverse strand, counting down.
GTTACACCCGCATTTGTTCAGACATACATTCTGCACCAGGTTGATTCAAAAAGGCGTAGACCTTACGACGGTTAGCCGACTTGCAGGACATGGATCAGTCAATATGACTGCAAAGTATTATATTCAAACATCAAGAGAAGAAAAGATGGATGCGGTGAATCGCCTATGATTCCTTGCATCCATTAATTTTGTCTAACCAATAGAAGACCAAGCAGAAAGGAAGGTTCACCATGTTTGATTATAATGCTGAACGTTACATGACTCGTGCAATTGCCGAAGAAGTACCCCTAGAAATTGCTCTTCATCTGTGGAGTTTGATCAATGAACAAAGAGTAAAAGGAGTTGAACTGGATTACATACAGGTATTTGAGCTTTCAGCAAATAATAAGAAGCAGGCAATCATTCATCGACAAGAAGTACCGAAAAGAGAAAGTTTTTGGATAATACCGCTTGAAGATGTGGACCCGATAGACAGAACTATTTGGTGCATTGACAATGGTGAAAACCAAATGATGTTGTTCCCTGAAGATTACTAACAAAGAGAAGGAAGTCGGATGCTTTGAATCGATTATGATTTAGGCATCCGTTTGTTTCTTGTGTTAGTGCAAAGGACTAATGATCTCCTCTGTATTTCGCAAATGAAAATTGAGCCACAACGCAATTTAATTTTGAGCCACTTATGAATGGTTGTTTTCGAGCCATTTTTTCGTTTCTCTCATTCGATAAGAAGGACCTACCATATTCACCACATGTGATTTGTGCGTCAGCCGATCCGTCAATGCTGCAGTCAAAATGGGGTCATGAAACACTTCCTCCCATTTCGCAAACGATAGATTACTTGTGATAATGGTCGAGGATCGCCCTGCACGCAAAGATAAATGCGTAAAGAGTAATTCAGCGCCTTCTTTATCGAAGGAAATGTAGCCCAATTCGTCAATGATGACAAGGTCGTACTTCTCAAAGCGCAATTCGAAAGAGCGCAAGGTCCGTTCGGACCTACTTTCTTTCAATTGATTGATCAAGGAAGAGACACTCGCAAAATATACCTTGTAACCAGCCAAACAGGCTTCTACTCCTAAGCCGATAGCCAAGTGGCTCTTGCCGGTGCCAGGGGAACCGGTCAGAATCACATTCTGCCCAGCTTTAATGAAATCAAGCGTCTGTAAGTTGGGCAGTTTTTGTTGCGCATCTGTGGGCAGCGCTTGGATCTCAATCTCCTCAAGCAGTTTCTTCTCCGGAAAGTTGGCACGGCGGATCCGTGTTGATTTCGATCGGATCCAACGGTCTTTCTTTTCTTTTGTTAATACTGTATATAACAGCTCGATTGCAGCTGTCGTTTCTTCAAATCCTTCATCTTCTTCAACCAACTCACGGATCCCCGGGAGTCGTAATTCTTTGCACATATCAATGACTTGTTGCTTTTTATCCATGTTCAAGCACTCCTTCATCGACTTGTTTGAACATCGCTGAAAAGGCTTGGATGTTTTGAAGCGCCTGTTCGACTGTCTCATCTTTTTGTAGAGGTACCGTAGGTACTAAATCTGTTTGTTCGCTCAGAAAAATTAGCTTTTCGGTCGTAATTTCACCGAGACCTTTTATCTCAATCTGTCGTGCAGCGGTCATCACGTTATCCAACTGATTTTTCTCTCGTACATAGAGGAGTAGCTCTAGAAAATCTCTCTCTTTTCCGATATAATGGTTTTCGAAGAGTTTTTTAATTTGATTTGGTGCTTGGCTCAAACATTCACTTTGAGCTAAAGCGCCTTTTTTCTTTGTGAAGGTTTTTATGTAGTGATAGAGATTCATTTCCCATTGATGGACACCCCAATTTCTCCGATGTTCTGCAACGAGTTCGCCTTTAATAAAGAGCCGGACTGCATCTGCGCTGACCTTGGCACGGATCCATGCGCCTACATTGCCCTCGGGTACGGAGTACCGATTTTGTTTAATCATGACGGTGCTGTATTTATCTACCCGACATTCCAAGACTTCCGAAACATCGAATGGCAGAGGGAGCGACTCTTGAGTAGCTGTTGCTTTTTCTTGCTCTTTCAATTCCACATGAGCGATCTTCTTTTCGTGGTGGATTCGTTTATTGAGCGATTGAATCGTTTGGCTTAGACGTTTCCGGGCGTCTTCCAGGGAAGCGAACGCAATATCATATGAAAATGCTTTTCTGCGGACAACCTCGACACTCCGTTCTACGTGTCCTTTCTGGTTTCCTTTTCTTGGCTCGCAGAGCCGTATCCGGAATCCGTAATAATTGGAGAGGTTGATCATTCCATCCGTGATCTTCCGGTCTGTTCCGACAAACGATTTCACCACGGTTCGCATATTGTCGTAAGTGAAAACAGATGGGACGAAACCTAAGTGGTCAATCAGCTTGGTATGGGCATCCTGCACACAGATCATCGTCTCGGATTCATAAAGCAGCGCAAATCGGTAATTGCTGTAAGCCAAGGTGAAAACCGCTAAGGAATAGGATTTCTGTTTCCCATCAATTACTAGTTTTACTTCTCCCCAATCAAATTCTACTTCCCAAGCTGCTGAATAGCGTTGCCGAATAAAAACCTCTTTCGCTCGCATCTCCTCGATATTGACGAAATTCCGAACCGTCGTATAGCCGATGTCATATCCTTCTTCTTGCAGTTTTTCATACATATCAATCTTTTTCATTTGTTGCTTGCTCATGTTGTTTTTGCGTTTCCATTCATTGTCTTGAATGAATCCTCTGAGCCTGTCTATAATCTCCTCTGTCATTTTGCGTTTTACCCCATCCCTTTTCTTGTAGGAGGGAGCCGATAAGATATCCTCTGTAACCGGCAGGTTACGGACATCGGTTGCCTTGCTCTTCTCAAAAGCTTCGATGTATTTTGAAACGGTGTTTCTGGAGACCTTCACTTCAGTGGATATTTGTCTTTGGCTGACATCTTGAAGATGCAGCTGAATCACCTGTTGCTTCTTGTTCAATGTAATCACTCCTGTTTCCCCCTAACAATCATGCTAGGGTTTATTTTCCTACAGAAGTGGCTCAGTTTTCAATTGCTTTGGTGGCTCAGTTTTAAGTTACCATATACACTCCTCCATATTCTACTTCCTTCCTATATAATGAAATTAGTAAATGCGGTAAGAAAAATACTAATTTATTTTTTTTGCCAAGGGGGTAAGTGAAATGGAAAAAACGTATTCAACACACACACTTTTTAATTGCTACTTAAAAGATATAAAAGAGACCGGTAATGTAATCGATTTGTCCAACGCTCATTTAAAACAGAGCTTGGGGTTACTTTCAACTGTTCTCAATATTTTTAAGACTAATGGTAATCAGACGAGTGAGGCAAAAACATATCTTCAGAATTTTGAAAGGATTGAAAGATATAAAGGGAAACTCCCAAAGACTATGGATGATTACTGGAGTATAGAAGAAATGACTATATTAATAATCATGTTGAGTTCTAACCGTCGTAAGAGATATAACTCTATGATCAAAACAATAGAAAAGTATAACGATAAATACATAATTCCATCGGAAAAAGTACTTAAGCATAATCGAGATTGGTTGTTGGAGGCTTATAAATGCTTAGGATCACTAAAGCATACAGATTGGACCAAAGAAATTAATAAGGAGATACTAGATCAAACCTTTGAAGGGAAAATGAATGTTAAGGATTCTCATAAAAATGTTATGGAAGTAAAAGCCGCAATTATAAAGTCTCGGGTACTGGATGCAGAGATGGAGTCCGAAATTGGTCAGATATTAGCCCATTGTGCATTTCCTGAACTATTAAAAGAAAGTCGAGAGACTCTTGTCGATCAAATAGTAAATGAGCTGAGTAAATTCTTGTTAGCGTTGGAAAAGGTTGAAGGAGACTTGCCACAAAATATTGCGATGAACGAGTCAATAAAAAAAATGAGGCAATTGACAGAGGAAATTGAGTATAGCTATGACGTCAGCAAATACTATACCGATGCTTATTGGGAGAAACCAGTGACTGATGATCAAGGTAAAGAAACTCTATTGAAAATTGAAAAACTTTTAAAAAAAACGTACCTCGGGGAAATAGATATACTTTCAAAAAACACACTTTAACAGTCAACGGTTGAATCGGATTATATCCATCCTGATTCAACCGTATTTTATTTGGTCCAATTAATTCATAGTTAGCATCAGATCAGAGAAACAAAACAAGGAAGGAGGAATCGATAAGGGAAAACAATTAGCTAATATCTAGAACTGCATGAGTGTAGAAAAGCATCAAATGGAAGTAGTAAATCAGTCACCATAGATTATGAAAAGAGGACGAGAAAATGAATAATTCAATTAAATACCAAAAGGAAATAGAAACATGGGTGTCGAGCTTGCAAAAAGGTGAAACGTTTGAAGAATCATATAAAACAAATTCAGTTACAGCGAAGTTATTAATAACAACTTCATACAATCATGTTTTGGATATCGCATATTTTGAAAAGTATCTGCTGCCAGGAGAATCAACAGAGTTAGTAAACTATTTGTCCGCATTAGCAATCTTAAACACAAATAAGGGAGAACCAGACCCTTACTACAGTGAGTATGATATTGGCCGATTTGTAGCTTCAGTCTATGTGAAGGATAAGGAATGCTTCTCTGAAAAGGAAAATCTCTTGCAGAAGTTATTAAAACAACTTGAATCCTCATCAGTCAGACCAAATTGTGTTTTTATACATGACGGACACTTCGAGATTGCATGGTACCCAAAGGGCAGTCTGGTGGTTATGGATTATTATCAATATGCAGCTTTAGTGTTAGAATTCGCAATATTTTTAAATGAATCTCCAATAGACGGACTATTACTTAAGAATACCTGCGGTGAAACTCCTAATAACGAAATAAATTTTGTGAATAATGGAATTATGGATTGTTTCCCGGAATTTAATTCATATTACTTTGGTTCGAGTAAGGGTGAGGCAATTGAAGTTATAAGTTATAGAAGGCAATTTTTTTCATAAATACTAAAAATGAGGAGGAATTAAAGTGGCGATAAAAAAGAGAGTGATACGTGACAACAATGAGCAATATCACCATAGACGGAGTGCTCTAAATACACATAAAGAAGTGGAAGTAGTAGGAGAAAAAGTGGCTAATGTAGAACAAGAGGAATGGGGTAATAACGTAGTTCCAGATGTCATAAATACAATGAAAAAAGAAGACGCGAAGCCGTTATCAAAAGTTGAAAATGCAGATCGCTATCCACTTATTACATTTTCCAAGAATGGTGCAAAAGTGTTGAGACAAGCTAAGTTTCCGACAGAAGAGTACGAGTTTTATATTGATCAGACAAGAATGCGATTGAATCTGGAAGGAAAATATGGCAATTATGATCAATTATTAATCACGTTTTCTCTTCGTTCCCTGGATTCGAAATCCCAAGGTCAACTGACTTTACTCTATACTGTCTCATCTTCGTCAAGTTCCGAATATATAAAGTTTCTTTCTTCGTTCGAAGAAATATTTATCGGGCAGAGCATTACAGTAGAGCATTTAGTGGGGCTCGTGGGGAGGTGTTCTATCAGCCACTTTGAGGCTGAATCGGGTGATGTTTATGATCGATTAAAAGTTTTGGAGGTAAATCAACCAATATAATAAGTACCCTTTGATGGAAAAGAGTCCTTCCATCAAAAGAAAGGAACCAATAAAAATGAGAATGAATAGAGTCGCATTCAAAATAGAAGACGTGGATCAGTACATTACTGATTATCCTGTACAAAAGGCACGACCACTAGACGCAAGTATAATTACAAAGGGTTTACTTGAATCGGTAAATGTAAAAGATAGTCTCTCATTGTTAGTTGCTGCACTTAACACTGTAATGCAGGAAGAGGGGTTAGCCTACTTTACTGCTCTGATGTACCGAGTTAAAAAAACATCTAGGGCTGAGGCTATGGAAACCTACAAGACTGCTGAGCGAACAGTAGAGACAGTTATACCTGAAGCCTTGCTGAGGGAACTAGAACTGATTCTATCAGTGAGCAAGGCGGAAGAGCGTGGATACTCTTATAACGAAAAGAAAAAGTCTTTTACTTTTAATGCTAATGCCTTTGCAAAGCATTTCATAAAAAGGTGCCATTTACGCTCAACGAATGATGGACGCTTATTTATATATAACTTAAAAGGTGTTTTTGAAGAGTTGTCTGAAGTAAAGTTAGGAAAAATTATCATGATGATCATGCATGAAGGACGTAGTAATAGTTGGAAAAGTGCGCACGAGGTGGAAGTTGTAAAAGCATTGCAGCGTGAAGCTACCAATGAAGATGAAATGAATGTGAACCGTGAATTTATTAACTTGAAGAATGGGATGTTCAGCCTAGATACTTATAAGCTCTACCCCCATTCTCCAACATATATATCCACTATCCAAATACCGATTGATTATGATCCTCTTGCCGGTGCACCTAACTTCAATACCTTTATGGAGGATATTACGTTGCATGATGCTGAATTAATAGGTGTACATCAAGAATTAGTGGGTTATTGGCTATCGGTTGAAACCAAGGCAGAAAAAGCTGTTTATTATCATGGTGGAGGAGCAAATGGAAAAAGTGTCTTGGCTTCTGTTGTGACGGAGTTAATAGGAAAAGAGAATGTTAGTAGCGTACCTCTCTCTGATTTCAGTCAACCATTCGGCTTGGAAAGCATGATTGGAAAATCCATCAATATTGCTGCGGAAAATGAGTTAGGAGGCAAAGCGATGAAGACAGAGAACTTTAAGGCCATTGTCAGTGGCGATACGATAACTGTCAACTTGAAATATCGTCCGGCTATTAGCTACACACCATACTGTAGACTTCTTTTTCTTGTCAATAGCCTCCCAGACTCCATGGATGTAACAAATGGCTACTTTCGAAAACTAATGATTGTACCTTTTAATCGCACTTTTTCCGCCGCTGAACGAAATGTTAATTTAAAGGAAGAATTGTTAAAGGAACTCCCAGGTATCCTTAACTGGGCCTTGGAGGGATTGAAACGATTACGTTTAAATAACTTTCAGTTTGGTCAAAGTGAAGCTATAAATGAATGCCAAAATGCTTATAATGCTGATCAGAATCCAGTGAAGGAGTTCTATTTAGAGCATATTAGAATGATAGGGGGCGAACGGACAAAGCAAGCCGATTTTCATTTGAAATATCTGCGCTGGCTGGATATGCAAGGCATAGACGACAAGGGAACAAAATCGCTTCAGCTGTTTTGGAAACATTTCAAAATTGTATTAGAAAATGAAAGGATTCCTATTATCAAAAAAAAGGTAAAGGGAGCTATCTATTATGATGGCTTAAAGGTAGAAGATTTAGAAGATGTTACACATCCTAAAATATCAGGTAGTGCTATTCAATATTAGGGGGGAGGGGGGATAGGTGAAATGAAAACTTGGATGGGAATAAAAAGTAAATTAATTAATTTAGTAGAAAAGTTTTCTCATCACTACCCACCCCCCGCCCCCCGCCAATTCTTAAAGTAATGAGTAAATATATATTATTTTTTTGATCAATTTAGAGGGGGAAGTAATCATGCTAGACGAAGTATCAATTGACTATGAATACAAAGTTTTAATAGATATCTTAGCAGAATCAGTAACGGCATATTTGATGAATAATAACTCGGAAAATGATCAAGAACAAAGTGAACTGCATGCGAATAACCCAGCCAAAGAGGAATAACAATTTTTAAAAAAACACATAATGAAAGAGATTACCGACTTTCCCAAGCAGTCACGCTCTAAATAGGAACAAGCCTGGGTACAAAAAGGGGGGAAGAACTTTGCATCTATCTAATGAGTATAATAAACTGGCACAACCAATTGAGAAGAAGAAAAAGGCCGCAATTTATGCTCGGGTTTCTACTGTAGAGCAAGCTGAAGAAGGATATAGCATAGATGAACAGGTTCGACTATTACGTGAGTTCTGTAAAAAAGAAGGTTATGAAGTATGCGGGGAGTATGTAGACCGAGGAATCAGCGGCAAAAACATCTCAGGTAGGCCTGCACTTCAACAGCTTTTAAGTGCTGCACATAATAAAGAATTCGACATAGTGTTAGTTTGGAAAATGAATCGTTTTTCTAGAAAGAGTATTGATTTGTTAAACATCGTGGAGATGTTAAAGACTAAAAACATCGGTTTTAGATCTTATACAGAAAAATACGAAACGGAAAGTCCTTCAGGAAAACTTCAATTTCAGATGATGGCAGCAATATCGGAATTTGAAAGAGCTAATATATCAGAAAACGTAAAGATGGGAATGCTAGCGAGGGCAAGAGCTGGTTATTGGAATGGCGGGAAGGTACTCGGATACGATATAGATTCAACAGAAGTCGATGACCGAAACAGGGCAGCCTCTAAACTTGTTATTAACGAAGACGAGGGACAGACGGTTAGAAAAATCTTTGATTTATACACCGGGGGCTTCGGTTATAAGTCAATTGCCGGTCAATTAAATAGAGCAGGTCATCAAACTAAAAGAAAGAAAAGTTTTTCGATTAATAGTGTAAAGCAAATACTCCAAAATCCTTTATATGTCGGTATTATTCGGTTTAATGTCAGAAGGGATTGGACTGAAAAAAGGCGTAATAATATTAATCCAGATCCGGTAATGGAAAAAGGTAAGCATGTACCGCTAATTTCACAAGATACGTGGGACCAGACTCTAGCTATTATGAAGAGCAGAGGCGGCAGACCTAATCGGATTCATAGTGGTGAACACCCTTTGACTGGGATTATTAGATGCCCTGTGTGTAATTCAGGAATGGTACTTAGCAGAACAACCAATAAAACAAAAGACGGAACAAAACGAGTACTGGAGTACTATGTTTGTGGGGCCTGGAAGAACAAAGGAAGCACGGTTTGTCGATCAAATGGTGTCCGAGTAAATTATGCAGATGAATACGTGCTTACTAAGATCGCTAATGTTGCAAATAACGACAGATTAATAAAAAGTATTGTATTGAAAATAAATAGTGAGCGTGAGAAGAATCGGTCACCTCTGCAAAACGACTATAAGAGGTTGGAAAAAGCAATTGATTCTGTCCAACTTAGAAAAGACAAGATACTGGGACTGTTTGAAGAGGGTATTGTTGAAAAGGATGATCTTATCGGCCGATTAGCTACTTTAAATGAGGAAATAGCGGGATTAGAAGAACGTAAGGCACCAATAAAAAGTAAGATGTGGCAAGACGACACAATAGAAGTAAACTTTACCTTAGTAAAAGATGTTATGGATAGCTTCACAAAAATGTTTAAAGAATCATTATCCCGAGAACAGAGAAAACACCTATTACATCTACTCATAAATAAAATAACTATTTCTGAAAGCAGGGAGATCGACTCGATCAAAATCCAATTAAATAAAGAAGTGGTCAAACACTTCACCACTCCAGAAGGAGAAAGATCATCCGATGACGATGATCTTTCTCCTTCTTTTACTGTGTTTTTGGAGCTTTAGAAATACATTAATTTAAGGAGGTGATCTAATGACAAGTATAAGCCTATTTAAAGCAGGGGTAATGTTTGGAATCTCGGTATTCTTTGCTGTAAAAGATGCGATAAGTACAAAATAAAAAACGGACTGGAGTGAATGGAATGGGATTCTTTTCTTTAGGAACACTTATAGGTTTGGTATTTTGCATAACCATTGAAAGGCTTGGAATCAGAGTAAATTATTAGTTTATCTAACTCTGTTGATGAGTGATATAGATCCAGTGGAGATTGGTTGGGGATTGGTCGAAAAGGACTGTTCAATATCCCAAGACCGAACTAATTGTAGAAGTCCCACTGTTAGAATGTCATTGGATTGCTTGTGAAGATACGATAATGGCTTCCTACCAACGAGAATTAGCATTGTAAATGCTAACGAGATGTCAGATAGTATGCATTTAAATTTGAATATTTAGACGGAAATGCATATAAGCTTTATCTTTATCCCGTTACTGGTACAGGAAGTGGTGGGAGTTTTACTATTTCTGAAGAGCCAGCAAAAAGGAACTTAATTGAATCTGTAACCAATGACGATAGCTTTGAACTTGTCTATTATGACAATTATTTGGTGGAAAATAGGATCACTATTTATAGGAGGTAGGTTATAACCTCATCTTAATCCATCAATTTGTAAAGAATAAGTCCTCGTGGCTGCCAGAGCGATTGGGATAAGTGAAGAGGTGCTGAAAAGAAGTGACTACGCGCTGCATTTACGATGTTTTAAATGATGTCCTATGCTAAATATATAGTATAGGACTTTATACTTAATAGAGTTAAGTTAAACTACAAAATTAATTAGCCTTAGACGCCCTAACCGAAGAAAAAGCCGAATGATTCATCAGCAAAATGATAGACTTTTCAACTGTTCAATTAGGTATATGCTATCGGTGACTGTGAACGCAGCAGTTAATATAGGTTCTTTGCACTAAATCTGTTAATGTTTATATGTATATAGAATTACATATAGAAATTATAAACCTCCTTTACATTATTTTACAAATATATGAATAAGAATAATGAAAAGAATGTTATATGTAATATCTTTGTTACTTTTATTATTTTCAATGGGAGGGAATTTTATGAGAAAATTATTCATTAGTAGTTTGGTTATTTTTATTGTGTTAGCTGGATGTAGTAACGATGAAGCTTATAACAATGCTGTGCATAAAGGATTAGATTATATAGCTAGTGAAGAATATCAGAAAGCTGAAAGTGCATTTGAGCTAGCAATAGATGAAAAAAGTAACGATAAAAAAGCAACGGCTTTACTGGATCAAACTGTCTATCATCAAGAAGCTATAAAAGCAATGGAGGAAGGCGATCTTGACAGTGCGACAGAAAAAGCTGAGAAGGTTATTAACACAGAAGATGGATCGTCCGCACTGGTTAAAAAATCCAAAGATATTGTAGCGTCAATTGAAGACCTCGAAACAACATTAGCCGAGTTGACAGAGGAATATGAAGCTGCTCTAAAGCAATTTGAAAACAAAGAATATACAGAGGCGAATAAAACGGTTGATAACCTTTTAAAACACGAATCGGAACAGCCGATTTTTGAGTCGATAAAAAAGGACGTTAGAAAGCTACAGGAAGACATCAAATTAGCTCTAGATTCAGAGAAGAAAGCAGAGGAAGAGACAGAGAAGGCAGCAGAAGAAGCTGAAAGTTCAGAGACGACGTCCGAGCAGGAAGTAGGTCTCATAGATATGCCGATTCAAATAGGAGAGAACTTAAGCGATCTTACCAGTTATTATGGAGATCCAACCTATGATGATTATTTTATGGGTGGGCGACTGGTCGTTTTTGAAGAGGAAGATGGATACTTCTTAAGCGACTCAGAGACAGTGACAGGTTACATGATCAGCAACCCTTACATCAGTATTTATGAGACATATATAGGCATGACTTTTGCAGAGGTCACTTCTGTATTCTCCGAGCCTGCAGAATCATTTTTCGATGGCACTGAAATGCAGAGCTATGCCAATCTTTACTACATTGATAATTACAAAATCATTTTCTATTCGGAAACCGAATCGGGTCCTACAACCTCTGCAATTATCATAGACAATAACTAACATGTCACGAATGTAACTGCCGAGCAGGGCTCGTCGAATCCATATGAATGGACTCTTGGATAAAATTTATTTACATTATTTTGAAAAATAAATTAATAATTATAATGACAAGGATGTTATATGTAATATTTTTGTTACTTTTTTTATTTTAATGGGGGAATTTTATGAGAAAATTATTGATTAGCAGTTTGTTTGTTTTTATTTTGTTAGCTGGATGTAGTAACGATGAAGCTTATAACAATGCTGTGCATAAAGGGTTAGATTACATAGCCAGTGAAGAATATCAGAAAGCTGAAAGTGCATTTGAGCTAGCAATAGATGAAAAAAGTAACGATAAAAAAGCAACGGCTTTACTGGATCAAACTGTCTATCATCAAGAAGCTATAAAAGCAATGGAGGAAGGCAATCTTGACATTGCGACAGAAAAAGCTGAGAAGGTTATTAACACAGAAGATGGATCGTCCGCACTGGTTAAAAAATCCAAAGATATTGTAGCGTCAATTGAAGACCTCGAAACAACATTAGCCGAGTTGACAGAGGGATATGAAGCAGCATTGAAGCAATTCGAAAACAAAGAATATAAAGAAGCTAATAAAACGGTTGATAACATTTTAAAACACGAATCGGAACAGTTGATTTTTGAGCCGATCAAAAAGGACGTTAAAAAGCTACAGGAAGACATCAAATCAGCTCTAGATTCAGAGAAGAAAGTAGCAGAAGAAGAAAAGGTAGAACAGGAAGAAATTGCAAAGGAAAAAACTGCGACAGAAGAAAGACCTGCAAAGTATGATTTAGAATTAAACCCAAATCAAGAAGGTTTTTATAATGGCGTTCGATATTCAGGCGAGTCTGGTACAGCTGGACCTGATGAAACTCATACAGTCGAGGATGCTCGTGCAATGGGCTATGAGGTAGTTGTGATTACTCGACCAGCTAATTCCGATTTACCACTTATAGAAGGTTTGGATAAGCCATATGATTTTAATAGATTCATGGAATATAGCATCGTCACACATGTAGAGGGAAGAACTTTCGAAATGGATGGGGAGTATTTGGAGTTCCTGTATACCGCCATAAATGAACATCAGGATTCATTTATCGCTTTCTTTCAAGATGAAAGTGGATTTGTTTTTGATATGAGTTATTAGAAAATATAAAGGGAGAGGTATTTTATGAATAAGAAAATAGATGGGTTCAGGGGAAGGTATTATTTTCTCTCTAATTTCAGTTCATAATCAGTTACATTTCAAGCTGTGAAACAGTTCCAATTGGGGTTTTTTGATAAGCCTTCAAATACTACTAAATTTTAATAAGTAATGGAAAAGTAGAGGTGGTTTAGCCTTGCAAAAAGTAATATATGAATGGAAGCGTTTTTGGTGTCCAAGAACTGGCTCTATAAACCTAACTGACAGTGGTTATCTTTATGACCCCGACTCCCAATACGGAAGAATCTATAACCCCGACGTAGTTTCATATGAGGTGATTTCTAAGAAACAGTGTTTGGGTTTACTAGGAGAACCTGGTTCTGGAAAGACATTTGCAATCGAAGAAGCAAAAGAAATCTTTCATAAAGCTACAATAACTATGTCTGTTGATTTGCGCTCTTGCGGAACGGATTACACTCTTTACCGTAGCTTATTTGATCATCCACTTTTTCAAAAGTGGATAGAGGGCGACTATAATTTGTACCTCTTTCTGGATAGTCTAGACGAATGTTTGTTAGAAGCAGATTATTTAACATCAATATTAATTAAAGAGTTTAGAAACTGCCCTATCGATCGTCTATTTCTTCGTGTTACTTCCAGAACTGCTGACTGGCCTAATTCGTTAGAAGCGGGATTGATTCAATTATGGGGAAAAGAGAATGTCGAGATTTTTGAATTAGCACCTCTACGTCGAAAAGATGTAGTAGAAGCCGTATTGAAGAATGAGTTGAATAGTGAAGCTTTTTTACATGAAGTTCTAATAAATGAAGCTATTTCATTTGCTATAAAGCCGATTACACTTCTTTTACTTATTAATAACTATAAAAAAGATGGAAAACTTCCTGCTACTCGAAAGGAAATTTATTTATCAGGTTGTAAATTATTATGTGAAGAGACAAATGAAAATCAACTGAATAAGAAAGAGCAGCTCACTAGTCGCGAGCGTTTACAAGTCGCTTCTCGAATTGCAGCAGTAACTGTCTTTTCGAATAAATATGCTATATGGAGAGGCTTGGATTTTGGAAATGTACTTAAAGAAGACGTTACTACACAAGAATTGTCATATGGAGGACAACTTCATTTAGAAGAAAATCTTGTTGAAAAGGAATCCAATTTAGTGGACACCTTATCTACTGGACTGTTTACATCTAGAGGAGTTAATCGATTTGGTTGGACACATCAAACATATGCTGAATTTTTAGCGGCTTGGTATTTGATTGAAAAAAAGTTATCAGTAAAACAAATATTAAATTTAATTGAACATCCAGAAGATCAAGACCGTAAGTTAGTACCGCAATTACACGAAGTTTCTGCTTGGTTAGCTAGTATGAGTGACGATATATATAAGGTGATTGTCAAACGAGATCCCTTTGTTTTACTCCGGAGTGACATTAGTAATACTAGTAATGACAATAAAGAGATTTTAGTAGAAGAATTGTTAAAACAATTGGAAGATGGGGAAATTTTGAAATGGAATTTTGATAACCAGTATCGATATTCCAATCTTTTCCATCCTGCTTTGGAAGAACAGTTGAAAGAGTTTATTATGGATGGAAGTAAATCTATATTTGCTAAAAGAGAAGCGATAGAGATAGCTAAATCTTGTAGGTTAACGAATTTAAATTCTATCATGTTAGATTTAGCCCTTAACGCAAGTGAACTTTTACCTATTAGAGAGCAGGCTGCGTGGGCTGTCAAAGAAATAGGGGAAGCATCTCATATTAAGAAACTATTACCTCTAGCCAATTCTGAAATTGGAGATGATCCTAGAGATGGTTTAAAAGGCATTGCATTAAATGCACTGTGGCCTAAGTATCTTACGGTAAAAGAATTACTTCAGCTTTTGACTCCTAAAAAACAAAAGAATTACTTTGGCGCATATGATATGTTTCTGTCGCAAAATTTGATTAGTGAAATTCATATTGAAGATCTTCCTATTGCATTAGATTGGGTAGTTGAACAACCTTCAATTCATGACTTAGAAAATCGTTTTAAAGAGCTTGTGAATCAAATTTTACAGAAATCTTGGAACCATCTAGAGGTTGGGAATATAATTAATCCTTTTTCTAAAGCAATGTTTTCAAGATTGGTTCTTTTTGATCAATTAAGTATTTTTGAAGAGATTCGAACTATTGATAAAAGACGGCATGCTTTAATATTAGCCATGTTCAATAACATTAAAGACAAAGAAAAAATTGCTGAAAAGATTCAAGATTTTCGGCTGATATCTGCAATAGATATCTCTTGGTTAATTTCATGTCTATTGAGTACAGAGAACAAAATAGAACAAGATATATGGGCACAATTAATTTGGAATACTTTCGAAGTTTCTAACTACATGCAGATTGAATTGATTCATAAAGTATCAAAGGAAACCCCGGCTCTTGAAGTCTTAAGTAAAAAATCTTTCGAGCCCATTTTACTTAATTCAGTAGAAGCACAGAAGATGAGAGAAAGAGAGTCAAAAAGCAAAGCAAGGAAAAGATTAATAGAAAATAATAAACCTTCTAAAGTCTCTTTTCTAACAGAGAATGAGGTTTCAAGCTACTTAGATAAGATTGAAGCAGGGTCACTTGATGATTGGTGGAGACTAAATTTTTATATGGCTCATAATTCAGAAGGTCGATCTATAGATGAACTAAACACTGATTTAACAATGTTAAAAGGTTGGAAAATCGTTAGTGAATCAACCAAAATTCGTATTATAGAAGTAGCAAAAACTTATATATTAAAAGCAATTATTGACGAGAAAGAATCCTTCAAAGTAGATGTAATTCATCGGCCAGCATTTGCAGGATATCAAGCCCTTTCATTAATTTTAAAGTACGATGCTGATTTTTTATCCACTCTTTCTAAAGAGGTTTGGAAGAAGTGGTTACCGGCTATTTTGGTGTGCCCAATATCAACAGGTAGTGAAGAGGAAGTAACTCGTAGTAAAATAGTAAACTTGGCATATACTTGCATTCCGGATCAAGTAATTGATTTAGTGCTTATCTTAGTAGATAGAGAGAATCAAAAATTTAATTACATTTTTATTATCAATGCTTTAGAAGAGTGTTGGGATGATCAAATAACCCAGAACATTTTATGTAAACTAGAAGACGAGAATTTAGCAGTAGGATCTATGGATTCAATGCTAAGAATTCTTTTTAAAAAGCGAGTAGTTGATGCAATTAATTTTACTCGTTCCTTTCTTACAAATCCTTTACCTACTGAAGAAAAAAGAAGAGCAAAGACTGTAAATGCTATACGAGAATTGCTAATCCATGGAGGAGACACTGAATGGGAGAAAGCATGGCCAATTATTCATGAAGACAGAGCATTCGGGCATGAGGTTATGTTTTCTATTGCAAGTACAATGCGCGAAACTTCTCACATGGGAGAAGAGATATTAGGAGACCTTTATATATGGCTACTAGAACAGTTCCCTTTTTCAGGAGATCCAGATTATTCGAATGAAGATGTAGCACATTTTGTAACACCAAGGGAAGAAATAGCTGATTTTCGTAATTCTTTATTACGAAGTTTAGAAAATAGAGGTACTCTCAAGTCTTGTGATGAAATAGCTCGTATTATTGAACACTTCCCTGAAGATTCGACATGGTTAAGACCAATTCTTATAGAAGCAAAAAATAAGACCCGTCGCCGTACTTGGGCGCCGCCTACTCCTATTGATATTATAAACTTAACAAGCAATAAAGATTTTCGTTTTGTGCAAAGCGGAGAGCAATTATTAGATGTTATAGAAGACTCTTTAGAACGATTCGAGCAAAAACTGCATGGGGAAACACCGGAAAATGTTTTTTTATGGAATGATTTAGGTGAGAAAAAATTTAATCCTCGCACAGAAAACGAGTTTTCTGATTATGTTAAAAAGCATTTTATAGAAGACCTTAAAGGAAAAGGTATTATTGTTAATAGAGAAGTCGAGATTCGTAAGACAACTGGTAATATTCAAGGGCAACGAACAGATCTGCAGGTAGATGCTATATTAAAACAACCAGACCGAGACAGTCATGAAATTATTAGTGTAATTGTAGAGGTAAAAGGAAATTGGCATTCAGAACTAAAAACTGCTATGGAAACACAACTTGTAGATAGATATTTAAAAAATAACACTTGCAAATATGGACTTTATCTCATTGGTTGGTTTGATAGTGAAATGTGGAAAGATGAAAATAGGAGAAGAAAAATCCCAAAGGTATCTATAGAAGAAGCGAAAATATTTTTTGATGAACAAGCTGAAAAACTAACAGATAACGTAAGGGAAGTGAGAGCTTACGTAGTCGATGTAAGATTGTGATACTTATAGAAAAAGCCATTAAGTTTGGTAAAGGTCATTTTTATTTTCCTAATTTCTTTAAGTATCATGCTCTGGAACATAGAAATACAGTCCTTTTCTAACTGAAACAAAATATAAAGCTACAAAATACAATTAAATTAGAATGAGTATAAGATGTTTTAGAGGATGGTGCTAAATAATGGGTTATCATAAAAATTTGCTTATCAGACAAAATGAGTTAGGTTTTAGTACCCTCGGAGATAAATTCGTGTGTTCTGAATGTGTTTCTGACATACATATTCAGAATTGTATTGAAGAAAATGCAACTGCTGATAAATGTGATTATTGTGGCGCTGAAGGTGAATGTACTTTAGCTGCTGACATTGATTTAATAATGGAATTTATTATGACAGGTATTAAATTTGAATGGGGAGACCCTAACGACGAAGGTGTAGGCTATGATTCAAGGGAAGGTGGATATCTAGGGGTTGAAATATATGATGGATGGGATTTCACTGAAAATGTTTTATATGGTGAAGTTGGTATAAATACAGACTGTTTATTTAAAGACATTAGAGACGCATTGATGGATACAATGTGGTGTAAATCTGACCCATATGGCTCAACGCGGGACGAAGAGTTATTTTACACATGGAACGATTTTTCTGAACAAGTAAAACATAGTATGCGTTATCTATTTTTGAATAGCTCCTATCACTCAGGTAACAAAAAGCAACGAGTAGTACCACATGAGATTTTGGATAATATAGCTGGTTTTGTTGAGGAATTAAAGTTGATTAAACCAATAGCATCGAGCAAATTTTTTAGAGCCCGCGTATCTTCAAAGGGTGAGTTGTTTCATAAAGCAAAAGAAATTGGAACACCGGCAAAAGATTATGCGGAAAGTTCAAATAGAATGAGTCCAGCTGGGATTCCGATGTTTTATGGAGCAGAAAGTGAAGAAACAGCTTTACTGGAAGTGAAATATAGACCGGGTGAGAACGTGGTAGCAAGTATTGGTGAATTTGTTAATAATGAAAAATTAATGTTACTAGATTTAACGTCTTTACCAAAGTTACCTAGCATCTTTGATGAAGAGGAACGAGAAAAACGTTGGGTAGTAAAATTCTTTTATAGTTTTTTAAATGATTTTACAAAACCAATTGAAAAAGATGGCAGAGAGCATGTGGACTATGTGCCTACACAAATTGTTACAGAATATTTTAGATATGTTTTTAAATATAGAAACTCTGGAATTGACGGTATTGTATATCCGAGTTCTCTCAATAACGAAAAAGCTTACGTGTTGTTTTTTGAAAATGAAGATTGTAATGACCATCAGAGCAAGGGCGGGCTAACCTTGAAAAAAGTTTCGCACTTTAGAGGTAGACTAAAAACCTCACTTTGATACATCACGGTGAGCCTTATCATAAATAAGTGCGAAATTTTGGATTGTTTTCGTATATATAGGTTATGGAGAACCCGCATCATGCTTGTTAGGTAAGAATAAGCCCACAAATCTTTGATCTAGATTTGTGGGCTTATTTTTTACCATACTTAAATCTGATTATACTGATTCTTATGGTGTTATAATTTACATAATTATCAATCCTTATCGTAAGAAAAACATAGCTTATGATGTAAGATCAAATCGATTAAAAGGGGATTTTTTAAATGAAAAGTAAAAATAAGAATGCCAATGAGAATATTGATTTTCCACAAGATGACTACCAAGATGTTCTAACGAGTATGGAAATGTTTAATCAAAGAGCAAAATTATCAAAAGAAAAAATAGTGGAGTTTGACGAAGCATTTAGAGCTAAATTAATGGCTACTCCAGAGCTTGGAAAAGATATATTAAATTTTATTGTGAATCTTTCTGATCAAAATCAGAAAATACACGATAAGGTGATATCCGTCCATCAATCTACAATAGATCACTTGTTTAAAAGATTAGATAAAGAAGATATAACTGAAGAAGAAATGGGGATGATTTATGGGGAACTACGCTTTCTAACAGAACAGGTCGATAAAGCAAGAAAAGAATGGAAGGATACTGTAGAAAAATTGGCTATCGGTGGATTGGTATTAGTCACTGGTGCCGTTGGAACCTATTTCGCGGCTAAATTAAATGATAGAGACAAAAACTAAAGTAACAAGACTCTAAACAATCAAATTTCTAATTTATCGTTCATTAGAAATTACTTTGTAGATGAGTTTTGGATAAGAAGATAGATTAAAATTAAATTTCAATAAGGGATTTGAGCTCGAATATCTGCAGTTCCCATTTGGTGACTGTCACCCGCACGATTCACAAATGATTTATGGAAATGCAAAGGCCCTTGCAATAGCAAGGGCTAGATGGAATAATCATACAATTGCAGTGGATAATCTGAGTTATTGTTGTGAGGGACACCTTTTTTTATAGAACTGTTTATATGCATCGAATAGGGGGTAGAAAATGAGCTCTTTAACATACATAGCAGGAACTTTAATAGCACCAAATATTGCAGGTTATATTTTATCAAGTGGGTTAACAAATAGGGAGGAAAAAAAATTAATTAAAGAAATTGAGGATAAAATTAATGACTTCAATCAGAAATTTAATGACACTGAGGTTGATAGCAATCATTTTGTGCATTTTTTAGAACAGGATCATATTAGTATCAAGATAATACAAAGGATATTTAATGCTTACAATGTCTCAAGAGAAGATCTTAAAGTTATAACCAAGGAATTGGGAAAAGAAGCTGTGGAATTTGTCAATTATAAGAAAGCTGAATACAAGCATATACCCATTAAACAACCAGATGATTTTGAAGAGTACTTTTCTAAGCTATTCGATACACTAATTGATTTTCGTGAATCATTATTAAGCATTAAAGATAAGGCATTTCTTTCAATGGTCGATGAGTCAATTAGTAAATCAGAAGGCAACATTACTAAAACTATTGAAGAAAAATTTGGTGAAGAATCATTGCTAGGAAATTTTCAAAACCTTGATGTCGATGAACGAATAAAGCTCAGACTTATGGAATTAAATCAAGAATATAAAGCAGCGTTTATTCCATTAGAAAGTGGGTTAATCAATCGAAAAGAATTTTCCATGTGCAGAGAAACAATAGATTCAGGCAACTCTTTGATAATACATGGAAAGGCTGGTAGAGGAAAAAGTGGATGCACGTTAGATATTATTAACTTTTGCGAAGAAAAAGCGCTACCATATTTGGCAATTAAATTAGATAAACGGATTCCTAGCAAGACTGCAGAAAAGTGGGGGGGAGATTTAGGATTACCTGCATCGGTTACATATTCTATTCACAGTGTTTCTAAAAATGAGAGAGCAGTAATTATTTTAGATCAATTGGATGTACTACGTTGGACTATGGCACATTCTAGAGATGCATTATTGGTATGCGCCGAGATTATAAATCAGGTTAAGAGATTGAATATTGAGAGGGAAAATAAAATATCCATCGTTTTCGTATGTCGAACACATGACTTGGAAAATGATAATAATATAAAATCATTATTTAAAAAAGGTGATTTGGATGAGGAAGTCATTCAATGGTCTAGGGTTCAAGTTAATGAGTTAGATGAGGATTTAGTAAAAAGTACTGTTGGGAAGCGTTATGAGCAACTAACTTCTAAACTAAAAGACATGCTAAAAATTCCAAGTAATTTGTTTATATGGCAACAGCTAGATCCAACTAAAATATATGAGGAATGTGCTACCGCAAGCCATTTGGTGTCCGAATGGTGGAAGCAGTTATCATACAAATGTTTTGAATATGGATTGGAAGAAACCAATCTAATTCAGATTAAAGATAAAATGGTAACTTTTTTAGAAAGAACTAGTAGAATATTTATTCCTTTAACTATTTTAAATGAAAACAAATCATCTTTAGAATTTCTATCTTCAAATGCCTTCTTAATAATTCACGATAATAAAGTTTCGTTTGCTCACCAATCTATATTAGACTGTTTTTTAGCTGAAAAAATGTTGAAGAGATATTATGAAGGTGAAGATGTTATAGATATTATTGGAAGTAAAGAAAAACAAACTCCCGGAAGAAGATATCAAGTGCAAATGTTCATGCAAAATTTATATGAGTTCGATAGCCAGGATTTTATTAATGCAGGACAAAGAATATTTGAAGCGAAGCAAATTCGGCATTTTGTTAAATTCGTATTCTTGGAAGTATTAAATCAGATAGAAAACCCAGATGAAAATATAAAATATTTTATCGTGAATAACTGTGAAAATGAAATTTACAATAATCCCCTTATTAACAACGTAATATATTCAAGACCAAAATATATTAGGTTGCTTAGGGAATATGGGATTTTAGACAAATGGCTTAACGATCCGTCGAAAAAGGAACTTGTTATAAAATTACTTGTCAGTATGAGTCCCAATTTTGAAACTGATGATATTGATTTCATTAAAAAATATTTATTTAATTCACAGGAAGATGATAATAAACTTTCAAAATTTTTTATGTATGACATAAATCAAGATACAGACGAATTATTTGAATTACGAATGAAGTTTTATAACCGATCTCCTCAAATGGCTGATATGTACCTTGATTTAAAGTCGATGCTTAAGAAATGTGAAATAAGATCAATACGACTATTGGCATTCTTATTGGAAAATAAAATTAAGAGTAAGGGGAGAATAATTTATAAATATGAAGAGGAGTTTCTATATGAAGACTCTGAAATTTTCATAAACAATGGAGAAGAAGTTCTAAATTTATTAATGCCATACATTCCTACTGAGAATGAGGGGAATTTACTTTATAGTGATTGGTCAGAGAAAACTTATCACAAAGGAAGCCTTGAAAGAGCTTGTATTCAAATTATAAAAAAAGCAAATGCAGCAATTATAGGTCAAGAACCGGAAAAATTCCTTGAAAGCTATAAAGAATTCCTGGGGAAAGGTTATTATTTATTTAATGAAATCATATTAGATGGATTATATAGATTGCCTGAGAGGTACAGTGACTTTGTAATCACTTATTTATATGGTGATCTCAATAGCAATATTTTCGATAAGACAAGTGGCAATGGTGATGAGCTATTTATTGCCAAACAAATATTGAAAAAACATTCGAAATACTGTAGTGAGAATAATTTCACTGAATTAGAAGAAAAAATTGTTCGTTATGTATCACCAAAAGCTAAAGATAGTTATATGCGTAGAATTAATTACAATAGAGAAAGAAACGGTAACACGGTTTATTGGAGTTTTTGGGGTGATTTTCAAAAAGAGATATTGGAAGTTCTTCCCGACGAGCGAATAAGTAATCAAAGGAAAGACCTGATACGTACTTTAAGTCGTAAATTCTCTAACGGAACAACCTTATATAAATATTTTGGTGTATCTAGCGGGTCGGTAAGTTCACCAGTTGCAAGGAAGAAATTAAGTAATAAAAACTGGATTGAAATTGTTACTAACTCAAAAATTAATCATAAAAGTCCTTCCCGTTGGAAAGAGGGTTCAGGTGGAATTATTGATAATTCTATTGAAGAGTTTGCAAGGAGTTTCGGTGATGCCGCTTCAGAAGAACCTGAAAGAATGATTAATATAGCTCTTTTAAATAAAGATAAGATTATGGATGTATATATAGATTTCTTATTTAGTGGGGTAGCGTATAGTAAGTATTTGGATAATGTACCGGAAAAGTTGTTAGAAAAAATGATGATGACCTTTTCATATGATTATATGTCACATCGGGCGAACTACATTTGCTCTATAATACGAAACAAAAAAAACGTGAAATGGTCTCAAGCGATATTGGGCATTCTAAAGGATATTGCAGTAAACCATGAAAACCCGGAGATTGGTAAACCAAATATAACTAGTCGCGATGATAAAGAAATGTGCAGCTTTGATATGCTACAAAGTAATGCGATAAATTGTGTAAGGGGTAACGCGGCTCAAGCAATAGAACAGCTATTATGGAACGAAAGTATGTTATTTAAACAATTTAAAGAAACAATTGAACAGTTAACGGTTGATGAAAATCCAACGGTAAAGCTAGCAAGTATATTCGCATTATGGCCTTCTTATAATATTGAAAAAGATTGGGCATCAGAAAAAATCCTAAATCTATATGAGCAAGATCATAGATTAGCAGGCTTTTATGATACAAAAAATATGCTCTTCTTGCTATATCCGAAATATCGCGAAAGAGTATTAAAAGTGATTGAAGCATGCTATGAATCTGAAGATGAAAAAATAATAGAAATGGGAGCATTTTGCCTGTCTGAGATGTTTATTCTTAAAAATGAATTTGTGGAAGTAATAAATAATGTGGATAGAATGAGTGAAGCCCAGGCACGTGGGATTCTCCAAATGACTATTAATTATTTTAATGAAAATAAATTTAATCCATTAGCAAAAGAAATAATATGCGAATTTAAGTTAAGCACATTAGATTTGGAAGTGCCGATTTCAAGGTTATTTTATGACAACCGTATTGATTTAAAGAGAGATAAAGATTTTATAATCGAAATAATGAATTCTCGCTTAAGTGGAAGAACAGTATATGCTTTTGTTCACTATCTTGAAGAAAACTCAAAATCACTAGTTGATTACAAAGATATTATAATATCGATGAGTTATCATCTAATAAAAAATAGCGATAGTATAGTTGAGGATATGTATGGAATAGAAGATGAGATTTCTAAGTTAATAATTGGATTATATGATGAAACTTCTGGTTCACCAATACCTGATATAAAAGATATTGCAAAAGAATGTCTTGATATATGGGATTTGATGTTTGAAAAACAAATTGGACCAATAAGATCTTTAAGTCAACAACTTATGGATAGATAAATAGTTGTTACATCAGTTCTGTGTACAATAGTATGCCAGCTTACCCCTTTTACATGCTTTTATAAATGTAAATAAACAAATTTCAGAAATAGTGTATTTCGCAAATGAAAATTGAGCCACAACGCAATTTAATTTTGAGCCACTTATGAATGGTTGTTTTCGAGCCATTTTTTCGTTTCTCTCATTCGATAAGAAGGACCTACCATATTCACCACATGTGATTTGTGCGTCAGCCGATCCGTCAATGCTGCAGTCAAAATGGGGTCATGAAACACTTCCTCCCATTTCGCAAACGATAGATTACTTGTGATAATGGTCGAGGATCGCCCTGCACGCAAAGATAAATGCGTAAAGAGTAATTCAGCGCCTTCTTTATCGAAGGAAATGTAGCCCAATTCGTCAATGATGACAAGGTCGTACTTCTCAAAGCGCAATTCGAAAGAGCGCAAGGTCCGTTCGGACCTACTTTCTTTCAATTGATTGATCAAGGAAGAGACACTCGCAAAATATACCTTGTAACCAGCCAAACAGGCTTCTACTCCTAAGCCGATAGCCAAGTGGCTCTTGCCGGTGCCAGGGGAACCGGTCAGAATCACATTCTGCCCAGCTTTAATGAAATCAAGCGTCTGTAAGTTGGGCAGTTTTTGTTGCGCATCTGTGGGCAGCGCTTGGATCTCAATCTCCTCAAGCAGTTTCTTCTCCGGAAAGTTGGCACGGCGGATCCGTGTTGATTTCGATCGGATCCAACGGTCTTTCTTTTCTTTTGTTAATACTGTATATAACAGCTCGATTGCAGCTGTCGTTTCTTCAAATCCTTCATCTTCTTCAACCAACTCACGGATCCCCGGGAGTCGTAATTCTTTGCACATATCAATGACTTGTTGCTTTTTATCCATGTTCAAGCACTCCTTCATCGACTTGTTTGAACATCGCTGAAAAGGCTTGGATGTTTTGAAGCGCCTGTTCGACTGTCTCATCTTTTTGTAGAGGTACCGTAGGTACTAAATCTGTTTGTTCGCTCAGAAAAATTAGCTTTTCGGTCGTAATTTCACCGAGACCTTTTATCTCAATCTGTCGTGCAGCGGTCATCACGTTATCCAACTGATTTTTCTCTCGTACATAGAGGAGTAGCTCTAGAAAATCTCTCTCTTTTCCGATATAATGGTTTTCGAAGAGTTTTTTAATTTGATTTGGTGCTTGGCTCAAACATTCACTTTGAGCTAAAGCGCCTTTTTTCTTTGTGAAGGTTTTTATGTAGTGATAGAGATTCATTTCCCATTGATGGACACCCCAATTTCTCCGATGTTCTGCAACGAGTTCGCCTTTAATAAAGAGCCGGACTGCATCTGCGCTGACCTTGGCACGGATCCATGCGCCTACATTGCCCTCGGGTACGGAGTACCGATTTTGTTTAATCATGACGGTGCTGTATTTATCTACCCGACATTCCAAGACTTCCGAAACATCGAATGGCAGAGGGAGCGACTCTTGAGTAGCTGTTGCTTTTTCTTGCTCTTTCAATTCCACATGAGCGATCTTCTTTTCGTGGTGGATTCGTTTATTGAGCGATTGAATCGTTTGGCTTAGACGTTTCCGGGCGTCTTCCAGGGAAGCGAACGCAATATCATATGAAAATGCTTTTCTGCGGACAACCTCGACACTCCGTTCTACGTGTCCTTTCTGGTTTCCTTTTCTTGGCTCGCAGAGCCGTATCCGGAATCCGTAATAATTGGAGAGGTTGATCATTCCATCCGTGATCTTCCGGTCTGTTCCGACAAACGATTTCACCACGGTTCGCATATTGTCGTAAGTGAAAACAGATGGGACGAAACCTAAGTGGTCAATCAGCTTGGTATGGGCATCCTGCACACAGATCATCGTCTCGGATTCATAAAGCAGCGCAAATCGGTAATTGCTGTAAGCCAAGGTGAAAACCGCTAAGGAATAGGATTTCTGTTTCCCATCAATTACTAGTTTTACTTCTCCCCAATCAAATTCTACTTCCCAAGCTGCTGAATAGCGTTGCCGAATAAAAACCTCTTTCGCTCGCATCTCCTCGATATTGACGAAATTCCGAACCGTCGTATAGCCGATGTCATATCCTTCTTCTTGCAGTTTTTCATACATATCAATCTTTTTCATTTGTTGCTTGCTCATGTTGTTTTTGCGTTTCCATTCATTGTCTTGAATGAATCCTCTGAGCCTGTCTATAATCTCCTCTGTCATTTTGCGTTTTACCCCATCCCTTTTCTTGTAGGAGGGAGCCGATAAGATATCCTCTGTAACCGGCAGGTTACGGACATCGGTTGCCTTGCTCTTCTCAAAAGCTTCGATGTATTTTGAAACGGTGTTTCTGGAGACCTTCACTTCAGTGGATATTTGTCTTTGGCTGACATCTTGAAGATGCAGCTGAATCACCTGTTGCTTCTTGTTCAATGTAATCACTCCTGTTTCCCCCTAACAATCATGCTAGGGTTTATTTTCCTACAGAAGTGGCTCAGTTTTCAATTGCTTTGGTGGCTCAGTTTTAAGTTACCATATACAAATAGGATAGATTATGTATTTTTTTCAAAACCTCACTTAGGTGCAATACGGTGAACCGTACCATAAGTAAGTGAGGTTTTTAGTTAACTTACGATGTATAGTAAATATTCTTAAAGGTAGTTTTTCTACAAGTTAGAGACTTAACATTGGCAGCCTATCCTGCGACTTGTCAGAAGGCGTTTCGCTAACCACAATACGAAGAAGACTTTAACGTTCTGATTACAAAGTCGATGCAACAAATTATCTGATTGATGCTCAAAAAAGGCGATTCCGCTCAAAACGGAATCGCCTTTCTTACTTTTCATTAATCTAGAACTAAATAATTGATGTATAGTGGCACCAGAACAATCGCCATGTATTTCAGCAAGTACAGCGAACTGGTAGATAAGCATTTGGCTTTCGCGATCAACGCCTCTTTAAAATCTCTTGCCATTTGGGACATCCTGTCTGCCTCTAGTAAGTAAGATTAGTATAAAGCAGGAACTGCTTGAATGGTAATTTGCAGTTTCATAATTTTTTTATAAATACTATAGTTGATAAAGTTGCACGCAAAGTATTGCATTAGGCTCGTAAGTTATTGTCACGATGAAGCAATTTGATATTCTTTATGGAACATCCCAATCGCGTCTGGACAAAGTAGCAGCTTTTCCGTTCAGGGCAGCAGCTAGCTCTTTAACAGCTGGAAATCTCACAGCTAAAGGAGGTTTTACATGAACCGTTGTATCGTCATCGTCATAAGCATATTATTACTAGTAACGGGATGTAGTCAGGAAGGGGAAAAGCATATGAAGCAATACTCAGGCGAACTTATTCAAGCAGTCGAAAACAACGAGTTAGAAAAGGTCCAAGGAATTTTACAGGATCCGTCCTATCCAATAAATGAAACGAATACTAAAATGGAGACACCGCTATTAATTGCGACTCATGACAATAATATCGAGGTAGCGAAACTTTTAATTAGAGCGGGAGCAGATATCAATCAACAAGATGGTATTCAGGATAGTGCCTATCTATATGCAGGCGCACAAGGAAAAACAGAGATTTTAACGTATATGATCGAGCATGCGGAACCCAATCAAAATATTGTGAATCGCTATGGGGGCAATACGTTAATACCCGCTGCTGAAAAAGGACATTTAAACAATGTGAAGCTACTTTTAGAAGATGGTAAAGTAAATATTGATCATCAAAATAATTTTGGTTATACGGCATTGATTGAAGCAGTCGCATTAACGGATGGTTCAGATATGTATCAGCAAATTGTACAGGAATTAGTAACATTTAATGCAAATAAAGAACTTCGTGACAATTCAGGTAAGACAGCACTCGATTATGCGAAGGAGAAAGGCTATACGGCAATGATTAAAATATTAGAAGAATAAGAGAGAAACGGATATAGCGATTACGTATATCCGTTTTTTCATTTATAAGATGATCAAGGTTGTGAAAAGATGGATGTAAATGAAGCTCGTCATTATGAAGGTATACTCACTTCGATGCATTTCGGTGAACTTTATTAAAAGTCATATTTGGGTTAATGTTGATTATACTAAGACATAAGAACGCAATCAGAAATCTTAAAAAGGTGGTCTATTTAATGACTAAATTGCCAATTATTATCGATACAGACCCAGGGATCGATGACGCAATGATGCTAACCTTAGCATTTGCTAATCATGAAGTATTGGATGTGCGGTTAGTCACTACTTGTTCGGGTAATATTTCGCAAGATAAAACAAACTATAACGCACGTGCATTGTTAAGTTACATAGGAGCGGATGTCGAGATTTCACGTGGATTAGAACAGCCGATTTTTCGTGAATTAGAAGTGGCGGAAGATATCCACGGGGAAAGTGGGTTTGGAAATGTACAGTTTCCAGCACCAATCTTGCCTGTAAGTAAACGTCCGGCCATTACAGCCATGTTGGAAACGATTATGGCAAGCGATGAAAAAATCACAATTGTCGCGACAGGACCGTTAACCAATGTGGCTGCGCTATTGCTGGCACATCCTGAAGTAAAGCCGAAAATCGAGCGGATCTCATGGATGGGCGGAGCAGCAGTAGGGGGCAATATGTCACCGACGGCAGAATTCAATGCCTACGTGGATCCACACGCAGTAGAGATTGTATTTCGTTCGGGTGTTCCCATTGTGATGAGTGGTTTAGATGTCACACATAAAGCATTTGTAACAATTGATGAAGCGAAAAGCATTTTGAACATTGGTACGGAGTTTGCGGAGAAAGCCTATCATCTCGTGACGTATTATTTGGACGTCATTAAAAGAACAGCTTTCCATGAAGAAAATTATGATCAAGTGCTACACTTCCATGATGTCTGCGCGGTCATGTATTTATTGAAACCAGAGTTTTTCAAAGGTCAAGACTGCTATGTCGAAGTAGCGCTAGAAGGTATAACAGCTGGTGCAACAGTTGTTGACTATACGAAGCGTTCAGGTAAAGTACCGAACGTGCATGTTCTTCACACCGTTAATCGCCAAGAATTCGTTGCAGAATTTGTGAAGGCAGTGGAAGTTATTTCGGACAGGCTTAAGTAAGTGCGATTTCTTGATTTTAAAAATAAATAGGCTATTTTTAAGAAGATAAACCAATCATAGGAAAGCAAGGTGGAGTACGATGAAAATCATTGTGTTTGGTGCAACGGGCGGTGTGGGTCAATTCGTCGTAAAGCAGGCAATAGAAAGCGGGTTTGAGGTTACGGCGTTTGTCCGGACACCGACGAAGCTAGAAGTTACACACGAGAATTTAACGGTTATAAAAGGAAATGCCTTCCATCCAGCGGAAGTTTCAGCAGCCATTGCGGGTCATGACGCGGTTGTGTCATGCTTAGGTTCTAGTCAAGGAATGAAACAATCAACAGAACTCCAAGAGATGACAAAAAATATTGTGACGGGCATGGAGCAGCATGGTGTGAAACGAATCGTCTACACAGCATCTGCAGGTGTTCACAATGAATTAACAGGCGTCAGCGGAAAATTGATCATGAAGATGCTTAAAAATGCGCTAACCGATCATCGGGCCGCTACGGACTACATTAAAGCACATGGACTGACCTATACCATTGTTCGACCGATGGGGTTGACCAATGATCCTTTTACAGGACAGTACAAAGAAGCTACGACGGGCGTACCCGAAAAATCAAAGTCCATCCCGCGTGCGGATGTGGCACATTTTATTGTAAAAGTATTAACGGCTGCGCAATATGAAAACGCATCGATCGGAATTTCTACTTAACTCGTTCTCAAATCTACTAACTACAAGGCTGCCCCAATACTCAAGAGCACTAATTCTTCATTTCATCTTCGGTAAGCAGCAGGGTAGCTCGAGTTGAAAACACTATGGGGGAGTAAAAATGATTAGCGAGACGGATTTAACGTATTTGCGACATTGTGTGGAATTAGCAGAAACGGCATTGGAAAAAGGTGATGAGCCGTTCGGATCGATTCTTGTTTCAGCTGCTGGAGACGTTCTTTTTGAAGATCATAACCATGTAGCAGGAGGCGACCATACACAGCATCCTGAGTTTGCGATTGCACGGTGGGCAGCGAATAATCTGTCACTTGAAGAAAGAAGCAAAGCGACAGTTTATACTTCAGGCGAACATTGTCCGATGTGTTCAGCGGCTCATGGCTGGGCAGGTTTGGGAAGAATCGTTTACGCAAGTTCGTCTAAGCAATTGTCCGAGTGGTTAAGTGAGATGGGCGCGGCACCGTCGCGTGTTCGAAATTTGGCTATTGAAGAGGTTATTAAGGATACGGTAGTCGATGGTCCTGTCGCTGAACTAGCAGAGTTGATGCGTCAACTTCATCAGCGCTCATTTGAAACGAGACGGTAAAAGTTGATTTTTTTGGATAGTGTATTAATTCTTTCTTGTCGTTTTGTTTTCCGTAAGGATTAATTATGTCCCATTACTCATCTTGATCATTGTTCTAATCCGAGAGTTTCAAAAGCTAAACTATCGCTTTGATACTCTTTTTTTGCATCATTCGAAATTTGAAGGGAAAGATTAAGAATGGATAAAGAGTCAATATTAAATGGTGACATGAATTTGCTGTTTGAGTCTGAAAGGTGTTGTGTACGGCACTTTATTAATGCAGATATTGATGACTTTTTGTTGTATCGGAATAATCCGAAATGGATGAAATTTCAAGGATTCAAAGGATTATTGAGAGAAGAATATGAAGAAATCTTATTGAAGGAACCTTTAGTAGAGAGTGGAGCGCAGTTTGCGGTAATAAGTAAAGCTGATCACTCTCTGGTTGGTGATATTTTTATTAAAAAGGTAACGGACACTTTTTGGATTGGATATACAGTAAGTCCTTTAGTTAAAAGACAAGGTTATGCATACGAAATAGCCAATTCAATGATTTTGTGGATAAAACAACAAGGCGAATATAAGATAAAGGCTGGCGTTGCACTCGAAAATAAATCTTCTATAAGGTTGTTGGAAAAATTAGGTTTTTTACAGCTTGCCGAGGAGAATGGGGAATTAATTTATTTATTGCCTCAAGATAAATAGTGTTCTAAATAGAACACATAATTAGCATGTGTTAAAAAATCGTACTTTAATGCTTCATAGTCAGCATCAATAGTTTTTCATGTCTGAAGTACTGGGTTTTCATCAGCTCATCTTAACTATTGTTATAATAAAAGAGGATCAAAAGCGAACCTACAGCTTCGATGCTTTTTTTTGCATCATATGGATTTTATTAGTTAGGGAGTTGGAAGTAGAAATGAATAAAAAAGAAATAGCCGATATTCGTAAACGATTTAAACTGGATACCGATTTATTGAAAATTGCTGAAATTTATAACGTCTACATTCAGCAGGAAAGCAGTGAGATCTTTCACGAGGAGAGCCGCTCGTTTTCTTTGTTAGACCGGGAGCAACAAGAGCTGTTTCTTGATAATTTTAAAAAAGTATTAGGCGGAAAATTGGATGCCAAGATGTTTGAAGTGAAGTTCCAGCCGCAAGAAGAAGGGCAAGCCGACCATACGCAGCGGCTCCTGTATGAAGGGCTTGAGGCAGATGAAGTCGCTGAATGGAAAGCCAATATGCAGCGCATCGCCTTGAAGATGGTGGAAGACCGTCCCTATGAAAAAGACATGGTCGTCACGTTCATTCGCGGAAATTATTTTAAAACAACGAGACGCCAGCCCGATGAAACGGAAATCGATATGCGGGATGAAGTGTATAAGACGTCGTTTATCCTTTGCAGCATGAACCAGACCGAACTGCCGAAAAGCTCGCTGGTATTTGATTTTGTGGAGAAAGAGTATAAGGCGAATGTGCTGGTCGATCCCGTCATTAAACTTTCTTCGCCAATCGGTGGATTCCTGTTCCCGAGCTTCACGGACAATTCCGCAGACATTCACCACATTTTGTATGCAGCAGGCAAAGCGAATAAACCGGATTTTCAGTTTATCGAGAATGTCTTGAACGGTGATGAAATCATTACAGCCGAGGAAGAGAAAGCAGTATTTGAAGAAATTGTCAAAGCCGTAATTGGCGGAGATGAAGTGAATTCGAGAACTCTCGCCGGTGTATATGATGAAATCAATCAAATGCTGGTCGTGGCAGAAGAAAGTGATGATGGCGAAGAAAGTGCGCCGATTTTGGATACGACCGAGATTACACGTGTATTGAAGGCAAGTGGTGTAAAAGATGTCAGTCCGGAAAAAGTGGAAAGGGCTTTTCAGCAAGTAGTTGAAGACAAAACCTACGAAATGAAAGCCAGCCATATCGTTCCAAGCTATTCGTCAAAATCCATCAAAATCAGCACAAAAGTAGCGAATATTGCGATCAGTCCCCAAGACTTACGTTACGTCAAACAAGTCAATTACAACGGCAAACGCTGCATTTTGATCGAAGTGGAAGAAGACACCATGATTGAAGGGTTTAAGCTGTTGGCGGAGGAAGAGTTGGAGTAGGAGGAGATGGGATGGGCTTCAAGGTAGGCATAATCGGATGCGGATCCATTACAAAAATGCGCCATGCACCGGAATATACGGCAAATCCATATGTCGATGAAATCGTTTTTTACGACCGCAATCTCGACCGTTCCCAAGCGATGGCGGAACTGTTTGGCGGTAGCGTCGCACAGAGCGTCGATGAATTGTTTGACGATCCCAGCATCGTTGCAATCAGCGATTGTTCGTCGAATGAGCATCACCACTTATTCTCTACCCAAGCGCTGTTGAGCGGAAAGCATGTGCTATGCGAAAAACCGATTTCATTGACGGTAGAAAATGGGAGAGAAATTCTGGCGGCACAGAAAAAATCCGGAAAAAAACTGATGGTGGACCATAACCAGCGTTTTACACGCGCACATCAGAAAGCAAGAGAAATTATTGCCAGCGGGGAATTGGGTAAGGTGCTGACGTTCCGTACGGCATTCGGACACTCAGGTCCTGAAGCCTGGGGCATCAATAAAACCAAGTCCACATGGTTTTTCAAAAAAGAGCGGTCGGGGTTTGGCGTTGGCGGGGATCTCGGCATCCACAAAATCGATTTGCTGCATTATTTGCTTGACGACGAAATTGTCCAAGTAAGCGCGTTTCAAGGAGCTTTGCATAAAGTGGATGAGAATGGTCAACCGATTGAAGTTTGCGACAATTTGGTATGCAGCTTGGCAACCCGAAAAGGGCGTATCGGGAATGCTGCGTTCTCCTGGACGTATTACGGAGAAGAAGACAACAGCACCATCGTCTATTGCGAGAAAGGCATTATGAAAATTTATCATAACGAACAGTACCAGCTTGAAATCATTATGCAATCGGGCGAAAAGATAAATTATGAGCTGGAAGCGATTCAAACGAACGATAACCAGACAAAAAGCGGCGTTATTGATGCTTTTATCGATTCTATTCGTTTGGATCAGGAGCCGATTGTTACTGGAGAGGATGCACTAAAGTCGCTGAAAGTCATATTGGGCATCATGGAAGCTGCGGAAACAAAACAGGTCATCACTATCGAAAAAGAGTCCTTTTTTTATAAATGAGCTGAATCCTAAATGGCATACACTTTAAGAAGTGATCCTGTTGGGGCTCTAGTTCATTTCATGCTTACGGGGAGCATTATCACAAGTAAGGGTGATTCCTTGATTTTAAAAATAAATAAGCTATTTTTAAGAAGATAAACCAATCATAGGAAAGCAAGGTAGAGTACGATGAAAATCATCGTATTTGGTGCAACGGGCGGTGTGGGTCAGTTCGTCGTAAAGCAGGCAGTAGAAAGTGGGTTTGAGGTTACAACGTTTGTCCGGACACCAACGAAGTTAGAAGGTACACACGAGAATTTGACGGTTATTAAAAGAGATGCCTTCCATTAAAATTGAAATCGAGAGTGATTTAAATGAATCAAATGTTACAAATCGGAGCAAATACAGTTTTAAGTTCCTCTGACGGAAGTGTGGTTATTAGCTATGAAATTTCTAATTCGATAGATATCTCCTTGACGGCTTTTCTTTTAACTGATTCGGACAAGGTACAAGGAGATAGTGGGATTATATTTTATAACCAACCAGAGAGTTCTTCTGGCGTAGCTAGCCTTATACCATCTGAGAAAGTTGGTAATACAAAAGTACATAAAATTAATTTTGATATGAGTAAAGTTCCTGAAGGTATTTCTAAAATAGCCATAACTCTTACAGAAGACAACGGTACCGGATTTTCAAACGTAAAGAATTTGAAGGCTGAAATAGGTGTTGAGAATTCTAGTATTCGATTAACCCGGTCTAGCTTCACAAATGAAAATGGAATTGTAGTAGTAGAATTGTATTTAAGGAACGGTCAAACAAAAGCAAAGTCCATTTGGCGTGGATTTGATTCTGGACTTGAAGGGTTATGCAAAAATTATGGTGTCGAGGTTGAACCTGAAGAGCAAAAAAGGCCTTCTGAACCTGAAATTATTGAACAACAAACGCTAAAAGAAACTGATAAGACGCTAGCTAATCCTGAAAATACAAATATACAAAACACATCATCATCAATAAACTTTGAAAAGGTAAAAGGCAAAATAAGCTTAGAAAAAGGGCAAAAGCCAGTTATTATTGAAAAAACATCAGAAATTACTGCTACAGTATCTTGGAAGACTGGAACAGATTACGATATATATGCATTAGTCTATACACAAAAAGGCAAGCAGATAGATGTGGCTATGTTTGGAGCACAAGGAACGCCTCCTTTAAGGATTTTTGGCAATGGAGCAGTGGAGCATATGGGGGATGTTACAAGAAATAACCGATCAACTAAGACAGAAGTAATCAAGTTAAGATTAACTGATGAGATTCTGGCAGTAGTTCCTGTGGTGTATTCTGCCCAGTCGAATGGTACGGGTTCATTCTATAGATACAAAGTGTCTATGAGTATAGACAATCATAACGGAACCTCGGTTACCGTATTCGCCAAGAATGCAAATAATAATGATAGGGTGTATTCCTGTGTTCCAGGAATACTTCATAACACGCAAGATGGAGTTATTATAAGTCCATTGGAAATTTACAGCGCAACGAACTCAGAAAATAGACCTGTACTTAAGATGGGGTCTTCAAATATGGTAGAAGTTATAATGGATAAAGGTCCAAAAAACAACTACAAGTAGATTAGAATTGTATGCGTTGAAATAAAGAAATCGCTTTCCAACTTCACAAGAGCAAAGAAACGAAAAAGTGGCTCTAGGTCGGATGAAGCTACGGAGGGACTCAATATTGTTAGCATTATTTGGTGATCTATTTGTAAATTTATGTGTGTTAATTTCGCTGATTTTTATTTATTTGCAATTGCGGCGAAAACTTAATTCAGATGGGAAATCCTACAAAAAGTCTGTGATAGTTGACGGATTATCAGGAGGACTTTTAGGTGTTTTGTTAATGTATTTCTCCATACAAGTTAGTACGGAAACACTTGTCGATTTGCGTTTTATTCCGGTTATGTTGCTGGTGATTTTTCTTGGAGTTCCCCATGCCATTGTTGGTGCACTGGTTATTATAGTCGGAAGGTTTATCTTTGGCATAACGGTATCTGCTGCAGCTGCTGCGATTTTCATGATTATTTTAATCGTTGGCTTTATGGTGATTGATAGATTTTTTAAAAAGGTTGATGTCGATTTAAACTCATACAAAAAAGGCTTTGTAATGATCCTGTTCTCAAACATTGTATTTAGCATCATCATCAGTGTGATTATTGAAGATACAGATATATTGAAAATTTTAATACCTTGTTATTGGATCATTTCCATAGTCGGCGGTCTCATTGCTATTTTCTTTGTTGACTACATACTTAAAACTCAATATCTTCTAATGAGATATGAGCAGGAATCCACTACAGACTTTCTTACCGGTTTGAATAACGTTCGACAGTTTGACACGATTTGGAATACGCTGATCAGTGAGGCTACTGCCAAAAATGAAAGACTGTCATTACTGATTATTGACATCGATCATTTTAAAAATGTCAATGATACGTATGGTCACCCCGCTGGTGATAGGATTTTAATCGAGCTCGGCAAAGTATTAAAAAGTTCGAGCCGTTCTTTTGATATCATTTCAAGAAATGGTGGAGAAGAATTTTCTGTAATTTTGCCGGATTGTCAACAGGAACAAGCCGTGGTAATCGCAGAGCGAATCAGAAAATCCGTAGAGGTCCATCGATTTAAGATTTCCTCTACAGATTCAATTCACATTACCGTCTCCATTGGATCAGCAACTTATCCTGAAACAGTAGCAGATACCGCTCAAATCGTTGGCATCGCTGACGAGTGTCTGTATAAAGCGAAGCGGACAGGTAGAAACAGAGTTTGTACCAGTTATTGAGAAATTAGTCGAAAGAAAAGATTTACGGTCCTATTTGCGTGCGTATTCCTTTTCAATCTATCTCTAGTTTAGTATAATTCTAATGTAAGAATTACTATCCATCACCACAAACACCCAGCAACGATAGTTTTAGATAAAGGTTCACTATTTTTGATTCGTATTTAGGAGGGTTTAAAAGATGGAAAACAACGAACATGATAACAATGAGCAAAAGCGCCACACAGCTGCATCAGATGCACAATGTCCGGTAACGGGCGGAGGCGGACAAACAGGTGGACACACTGATAGTGCCATTACAACTTCGAACAAACCAGGCAAAACCCAAAATAAAGACTGGTGGCCGAACATGCTGAACGTGAATATTCTTCATCAGCATGATAAGAAATCGACTCCTCTTGGAGAAGAATTTGATTACAAAAAAGAATTTGAAAAACTAGATTATAATGCATTAAAACAAGATTTACATGATTTAATGACAGATAGCCAAGACTGGTGGCCAGCGGATTACGGTCATTATGGCGGGTTATTTATCCGTATGTCATGGCACGATGCAGGTACTTACCGAACTGCAGACGGCCGCGGAGGCGGTTCTACTGGAAACCAGCGTTTTGCGCCACTTAACAGCTGGCCGGATAACGTAAACTTGGATAAAGCACGTAGACTGCTATGGCCAATTAAGCAAAAGTATGGCAATAAAATTTCTTGGGCTGATTTGTTGCTGTTAACGGGTAACGTGGCACTTGAGTCAATGGGCTTCAAAACCTTTGGGTTCGGCGCAGGCCGCGAAGACGTTTGGGCACCAGAAGAAGACGTATATTGGGGCAACGAAAAAGAATGGCTAGAAGATAATCGTTATTCGGGTGAGCGCGATTTGGAAAATCCATTAGCTGCAGTTCAGATGGGCTTAATTTACGTGAACCCAGAAGGACCAAATGGCAAGCCGGATCCTCTTGGCAGTGCTGTAGATATTCGGGAAACCTTTGCACGTATGGGAATGAACGACGAAGAGACAGTTGCGTTGATCGCAGGTGGACATACGTTTGGTAAGGCACACGGAGCTGGAGATCCCTCTCAAGTAGGTGACGATCCAGAAGCAGCCGTTATGGAAAGCCAAGGAATTGGTTGGAAGAGCACGTATGGTTCAGGCAAAGGCCGCGACACCATTTCAAGTGGTGTTGAAGGAGCTTGGACTGCCAACCCAACGAAATGGGATAATGGCTATTACGAGCAATTGTTTGGATACGAGTGGGAGTTAACGAAATCCCCTGCAGGTGCATACCAGTGGACGGCAAAAGATTTGTCAGAACACCAAATGGCACCCGATGCAGAAGATGCGTCAATTAAAGTGAAAACGATGATGACAACGGCAGACATGGCACTTCGCATGGATCCGGCGTATGAAAAAATTTCTCGTCGTTATTACGAAAACATAGACGAATTTGCAGATGCGTTTTCTCGTGCTTGGTTTAAACTTCTTCACCGTGATATGGGACCAACAGAGCGATACTGGGGACCAGAAGTTCCGGAAGAAGTATTAGTTTGGCAAGATCCAGTACCTAAAGCAACACACATGTTGACGACTGAAGAATTGGCTGAGCTGAAAGAGAAAATCTTGGCAAGCGAGTTAACTTCACAACAGTTAGTTAAAACGGCTTGGGCTTCTGCTAGCACATACCGGAATTCAGACAAACGCGGCGGTGCCAACGGAGCACGTATTCGCTTTGCCCCGCAACGCGATTGGGCAGCAAATGAACCAGAAGAGTTAGCTAAAGTGCTCGCTGTTTATGAAAATCTAAAAGCTACTACTGGCAATAAAGTAAGCATGGCCGACTTGATTGTACTTGGAGGAAATGTCGCGCTTGAACAAGCTGTCAAAGCAGCTGGATTTGATATGGCGGTTCCATTTACGCAAGGACGTGGAGATGCTCTTGAAGAACATACAGATGCGGAAAGCTTTGATGTATTAGAGCCAGTTTCAGACGGCTTTAGAAATTACCAAAGCAAAGAATACACAATAAGCCCAGAAGAAATGCTGGTTGATAAAGCGCAATTACTTGGCTTAACAGCGCCAGAAATGACTGCACTGGTTGGCGGTATGCGCGCATTAGATGCAAATTATCAAGGCGCACAAGAAGGAATCTTTGCCGACAATGGCGGTGCGTTAACAAATGATTTCTTCGTTAAGCTACTGGATATGAATATCGATTGGACACCAGCAGAATTCAATAAATACGAAGGTACAAACCGTGCAACAGGAGAGGCAGCCGGCACAGCTACACGTTTTGACTTGGTATTTGGTTCTAATTCAATTCTGCGTGCCATTGCAGAAGTATATGCACAAGATGATAGTAAAGAAAGATTCGCTCGTGATTTCATCAAAGCTTGGAATAAAGTGATGAATGCCGATCGTTTCGATTTAGAAAACTAATTAGAAGAAATCCTGGTCAGCGCATACTGCTGGCCAGGATTTTTTGTGGAGTTTAAAGAATATTTACCGTGAGCACTTTTTCATACGAGAGTGCTCGCAGTTTTTCCAGTCAGATGGACGTGCTTGAAGGATCACAAATCAAATCTGTTAAGAGAGAAGATGGAAATATCAAATTCGCTTTCTCCTGCTATAGCCAGTTGGCTCAATATTTCTCCCATCACACTTCCGAACTTAAAGCCGTGTCCGGAAAAGCCGCAGGCAAAAATGACGCGGCTATCTTCCGGGTGAAAATCAACGATGAAATCATTGTCGCTTGAAAGTGTATATAAACAGGTTTTCCCTTGCTCTAGCTTCCCGTTTGCACGAGGCAGATAGCGTTCAAGACCATGTCTCAAGTCGCTTTCATCTGTTTCGTACAATCCAAAGTTCTGTATCTGCAGGTCAGGATCTATTGCTTGTCCACCATCTGTTCTCCCAATTTTAAGTCCGGTACCATTCAAACTAGGGAAGCCATAAAACTTTTTATCCTGATCTTCTACAAAAAAAGATGGAAAGTTAATGGCATCATAAAGCTCGGAAGGCGCTTCAAACCAGCCAAAGACTTTGCGGGTCGGCTGAATTGGCAGATCTAAGTCCGGCAACAGTTTTGCTGCCCATGCTCCCGCCGTGACGATTACTTTTTTTGCATAAAATATCGTGTTAGCGGTCGTGATTTTTACACCCTTTTCGTCATTCAGATCAATGTGCTGAACAGGTGTATGAGTCACCAGATGTGCTCCATGTGCAAGGGCCTTTTCTTTATAGGCCCGAATGGCATTCTCACTGTAAATGATACCCGATTCGGCCTCAAAGCAACCGATAAAATGATCTGGTACAGAAAATCCAGGCCATCTTTCTTTGATTTCATTGTTGCTAAGTATCTCTAACGGCAGGTTATACTTTTGAGCAGCCGCAATCATTTCCTGAAGAAAAAGGGAATCTTTTGGACCAAGGCAGATAACACCGGTTTTTTCGAAAATTTTGGAGCCTGTTTGCTGTTCTAGCTCCTCCCACAATTGCTGGGCGCGCTTCACTAACGGAACATATTGTCTGCCTTCGCCGTAAGCATGCCGGATTAAGCGGGTATCCCCATGATGGCTGCCATTAATGTGTGGTGGATCGAAGGCATCAATCAATACCGTCTTTACTTTTTGTTGGGCCAAAAAGGCGCCGGCAGCCATTCCCATTGTTCCGGCGCCAATTATCGCGACATCAAAAATAGCTTCTTTTGTCATTTCTTTCGCTCCGATCCTCGCTCTGATCAATCCGTTTCTTTGTGCGTTTTACTTATGGTGATTTTTTATAAGCATTTCATATCAATATGTAGACTGATTCTAACTGCGATCCTTGGTTTTTGACAAGTATTATTTTGTATAAAACTAAATTTTAAGAAAAATGAGTTTGACAAGAGAGGCTATGTCCCATACTATCGTTAATATTCAAAAAACTAAATAACTTATCAAGATAGACTGAGGGGCATGCCCTGTGACGTCCAGTATTCATCACTTTTATGAGAAGTGTTAATTCCTTCAAAGTGTTTTATTCTGAGAGATAAGAATTCGACTAGCCCTTCTTTCCTATTGGAAGAGCTTTTTTTATGCATAAAGGTAAATTATGTTGATTATTTACTCGTTTGAAAGAGTGGAGATTTGCTATGATATGAACAAATTTAGAAAAGGTAGACATAGCGTAGAGCTTTTCTTTTGTTCATTTAACAAAAAAAATACGTCATTGCTTTTTTACCATTAAATTGACTTACGACTCTCTGTCCAAACAAAGTGTAAGCATAGCAACCAGAAATAATTTGCAGCTGGAGAAACGATCCAGGATTTAGAAAGGATGTTTAGGAATGAACCCAATTGAAGAAAATTTGAACAACTTCCCTAACGTCATTGTTGATGGAGCAATGGCTACAGAGCTCGAAAATTACGGCTGCAATTTAAATGACCGTTTATGGTCAGCGAAAATATTAATGGGAAATCCGGAATTGATCAAGAAAGTTCACGTAGATTATTTCCAGGCAGGTGCAGATTGTGCGATCACTGCGAGCTACCAGGCGACGATTGAAGGATACAAAGAAAGGGGGCTGACGGAGGAAGAGGCAATCGGCTTGATCCAAAAATCTGTACAAATTGCTTCAGAGGCCCGTGACGAATTTTGGACAGAGTTGGATAATCAGTCGAATAGACCAAAACCATTGGTTGCTGCCTCTGTCGGTCCATACGGTGCTTTTCTGTCGGATGGCTCTGAATATCGCGGCGATTATTCGTTAAGTGAAGATGAACTGATTGCCTTCCATAAAGAGCGGATTCGTGTATTAGTTGATGCGGGAGCAGACATATTAGCGTGTGAAACCATTCCTTGCTTGGCAGAAGCCAAAGCAATCGGCATCAATTGTTCAGCACCTCATATTATTGAGTCGCTGATGACCGAAGTGAAGAGCCAAACGGCCAAACCAATCATTGTTTATCCGAACTCAGGAGAAGAATACGACCCGACCAGCAAAACATGGGGAGAAGGTTCTTCAGAAAATCAGTTTACCCCGAGCACACAACGCTGGTATGAAGCGGGTGCTCAAATCATTGGAGGATGCTGCAGAACAACACCTGAGGACATTGCAGGCATTGCCGCTTGGGCTCGTAAATAAAATGGTTTTAAGGGATCAGGCAGCCGTGTGGAGAGCCTGATTCCTCTTATTATTTAATGTATGCATAAGGAGAATTTGCCGCAAATAACTGTTGTCACCAGCCGAGT
Source organism: Planococcus antarcticus DSM 14505 (assembly GCF_001687565.2). Lineage (NCBI taxonomy): Bacteria > Bacillati > Bacillota > Bacilli > Caryophanales > Caryophanaceae > Planococcus > Planococcus antarcticus. Next base: position 3,681,617 of record NZ_CP016534.2, on the reverse strand, counting down.
CGCGATCTTGATGGATTATTCCCTTATCAAGTTTTCAATTGATCCTAATAAACGGTAAAATTAGTTCTTAGAAGCTCATAAAAGGGGGAATGTACATGAATGAAATTATTCAACAGAAATTAAAAGGGATAGAAGAGAAATTTAACGTGAAAATTTTATATGCGGTTGAATCCGGAAGCAGAGCATGGGGCTTTCCTTCAAAAGACAGTGATTACGATGTTCGATTTATTTATGTTCATTCGCCGGCATGGTATCTCTCAATCGATCCACAGGGAAGTGCAGCGAAGAGGGATGTGATTGAAGAACCGATTAATGATTTATTGGACATCAGCGGCTGGGAGCTTACAAAAGCGCTGCGCCTTTTCAGAAAAAGCAATCCACCGCTTTTGGAATGGTTAAGAAGCGGGATCATTTATTATCAAAAAGATTCTTTTGTTGATCATATACGCTCCTTGGAGTCGAATGTATTTTATCCAAATTCGATGTTGTACCATTACTTGAATATGGCAAAAAATAATTACCGTGAATACCTGCAAGGTCCAAATGTAAAAATTAAAAAATATTTTTATGTGCTGCGACCGATATTGGCGTGCAACTGGATTGAAAAATACCATACGACACCACCCATCAGCTTTAATGAATTAATGGAAGATATCGTTCCAGCAGGTGATTTGAAAAATGAAGTTCAGCATCTTTTAAAACGCAAGCTGGCAGGCGACGAAATGGATCTCGAAGCACGCATTAGCGTGATTAACGACTTTCTGGAAAGTGAAATGGAACGGCTGGAGGAGTATACAAAAACACTCAAAGTCGAAGTAGAGGATCCAACAGAAATGCTAGACGAATTATTTAGAGATACATTGCAGCAAACCTGGAAATGACACGCTGGTTTTCGCAGGATTGTGTAATTGTTAATGATTGAAGAAAATCTATTGAAATGTAGTTGTCTGTAATCGGGAGAGCCTTAACATAATCGACATTGAACGCAAATTATTTACAGTGAACACGGGTCATGCCGTGATTGCATATCTTGGGTATCTTGCAGGAAAATCGACAATCGACGAAACGTTAGCTGATGAAAAGATTGTCGATCAAGTTAGAGAAACACTTAAGGAGACAGGTGCCTACTTAGTGAAAGAGTACGGCCTTGATGAAGAAGAGCATTTGGCTTATATCAACAAGAATATGGAACGCTTTAAAAATGCGTATTTGAATGATGGCGTGACACGAGTTGGCCGTGCACCTATTCGCAAGCTAGGTGCTGACGACCGGCTAATCCGACCAGCAACATAGGCACAAAAAGCTGGATTGTCGTACAGCTATCTGGCAAATGCCATTTCAGCATTCTAGCGGTAATTCGTATTTGGAAAAGTGCGTCTTCCTTTTGTCATGGCTGTAAGTAAGGTATAATCGACAGGCAAAAGCAGATAGATGTAACCAAAAATATGATATAATTATATAATTGAGGCAGAAAAGATGTGTTTCGGTTGAGCTTGGCTTTCAGTATTATTTGATCAGCAGCAACTGCACCTATTTGCAAATATACGGGATGAGGAAGGTTATAATGGACAACCATCAGAAAAAAAGAAACGTTATCTTAATCGGTGCCGGAGTCATGAGTGCAACTTTAGGATCCATGCTTAAAGAGTTAGCACCGGATTGGAATATTAAAGTGTTTGAAAAGCTTGAAAAAGCAGGGTCCGAAAGCTCGAACGAATGGAATAATGCTGGAACAGGGCACGCTGCCCTTTGCGAACTTAACTATACACCAGAACAAGCGGATGGTTCTGTAGATATCAAAAAGGCAATTACCATCAATGAACAGTTCCAGCTTTCAAGACAGTTCTGGTCTTTCCTTGTAAACAATAAACGCATCGCCAATCCTAGAGACTTTATCATGTCGATTCCTCACATGAGTTTGGTGCAAGGGGAAGACAATGTCCGTTTCTTAAACAATCGATTTGACGCATTGTCTAAAAGTCCTTTATTTAAAGGAATGGAATACTCAGCCGATCCTGAGAAGTTAAAAGAATGGATTCCACTTATCATGGAAGGCCGCACTTCAAATGAAGCAATGGCGGCAACAAAAATCGATACCGGTACTGACGTCAACTTTGGCGCTTTAACGGAAATGCTCTTTACTCACTTGGAAGAACAACAAGTCGAAATGAACTACAACCATGCGGTCAAAGATATTAAACGCAGCGGTGATAGCACATGGGAAGTAAAAGTACAGGACATGGAAAACAATAAAATCGAATACCACAGCGCGGACTTCGTCTTTATCGGCGGCGGTGGTGGGAGCTTGCCTTTGCTTCAAAAAACAGGCATTCCGGAATCTAAGCATATTGGTGGATTCCCGGTTAGCGGAATGTTCTTAGTCTGCAACGACCCTGAAATTGTCGAGCAACATCATGCAAAAGTATATGGAAAAGCGAAAGTCGGAGCTCCTCCGATGTCAGTACCGCATTTGGATACACGCTTTATCGACAACAAGAAATCTTTGTTGTTCGGGCCGTTTGCAGGTTTCTCGCCGAAGTTCCTGAAAACAGGTTCGAATATGGACTTGATTGGCTCTGTGAAACCGAATAACGTCTTTACGATGCTTGCCGCAGGCGCTAAAGAAATGTCTTTAACTAAATATCTTGTTCAACAAGTCTTGCTATCGAATGAAAAACGCGTAGAAGAATTGCGTGAATTTATCCCGACTGCCAAACTTAAAGACTGGGATGTAGTTGTAGCAGGACAACGTGTACAGGTTATCAAGGATACGGACAAAGGCAAAGGGACGTTGCAGTTTGGTACAGAAATCGTCACAGCTGCGGATGGCTCAGTTGCTGCATTGCTGGGAGCTTCTCCAGGTGCTTCCACGGCCGTTCATGCGATGCTTGAAATCTTCAAAAAATGTTTCCCGGACGAAGTAGGCGGATGGGAACCAAAAATCAAAGAAATGATTCCGTCTTACGGTGTTTCATTGTCTGACAACCCTGAGCTTCTTCAGGAAATTCACACTTTAACAGCTAAAGCACTCGAGCTGGATGAAAAAAGCCCGATAAAAATATAAGCTATTGAAAGACCCTTTCATCCGAATCGATGAAAGGGTCTTTTTTTCGGACAATGTCGTCTGCAAACAGATATAATTTAGTTGTATACGAAGAAGAAGCAAAGGGTATAAATGAATCCGGAACAATTATCGACCAAATAATGAAAAAGACGCAACAGAGCAAAAGGCTAATTGACAAAAAAGGAGCTGCGGAGCATGAAGAAAACAAATCAATATATCGATACTGTATTCACTGCACAGGATCCGTTTTTGGAAGGAGTCGTCTCTTCGATAGCAGAAAGTGGCATGCCTGCAATTTCCGTATCTCCCTCTTCTGGAAAGCTACTGACGATGCTGGTGTCTATCTCAAGTGCCGAAAATGTGTTGGAGATTGGAGCTCTTGGAGGCTATAGTGGCATTTGTCTGGCGAGGGGATTCTCCGGTAAAGATGGGAAATTGACATCTCTTGAGCTCGAAGAAAGCTATGCACAGTTGGCGCATCACAACCTAGAGAAAGCGGGCTTCGGTGATCAAGTTTCTTACCGAATCGGAGCGGCCTTGGAAAGTTTGGAAAAGCTGGTCGTGGAAAAACGGAATTTCGACTTTTTCTTTATCGATGCGGACAAAGAAAACTATGAAAATTACTTGAACTACTGCCTGAAGTTGGCAGCGCCCGGCGCTTTGATAGTGGCAGATAATGTGCTGGCAGCAGGGACAGTAGTGGATGATGCCATCCAGTCCAAACACTACACGGAAATTATGAAGGCCTTTAATGAAATGGTAGCAAATCATCCGCAATTGGAATCCATGCTGATTCCGGTTGGCGATGGGTTGACCGTATCAAAAGTGAAAAACTGAAAAAGAGCGTGCCTAAAGCTCAGGCGCGCTCTTTTTATCTAGATCTGTTAAGGTCTATCCAAAGACAGCTTATTTAAAGAATGGTGTTTTCTTCAATGCAATCGCTACTGGAATCGCGATAATCAGGCCGACTGTATTTTGGACGAGATTGCCGGGAATGGAAGCGGCCGGAATGATCCAGCTGCTGAAGATAATGGCTTCACCGACATAGTAAATAGCGACCATCAATGGAATAGAAACAACGGCTGCTAAAATATTGAAAGATGTGCTGCCGCCATTTCTGCCACCAGACCAAGCAATTTTTCCGACCAGGTAACCTTGCAGGCCCCGGGCCACTATGGTAATTGGCGCCCATAAAGTCCAGCCGGAAACCAAATCAAACAAGCCCATGCCGACTGCACCAGCAATCAGCCCTTTTTTAGGGCCGAACAGGATGGCGATAATGAAAAGCATAGCGGTGCCGAGGTGGACAAGACCGCCGTTTGCCGCAATCGGCAGGCGAATATTTAATAATAATGTAGCAACAAAGACAAGTGCAATGGCCATGGATGTCAAAACTAAATCAAGAGTGCGCGAATTAGTCGCAGGTGAGTAGCTAGTTGTTTTTTGCATCGTCGGTAACCTTCCTAACTTTTCTTTTTCAGATAAGATTAGCAGAGGTGTGGACTAGTTGAAAGTATCAATTTCAAACAAAACTTAGGGGTCAGTTTAAAATCTTACTTTTAAACTGCTAAAGCCGAGTTGTTTTCCAGAAATTGCTTCAAGCGGCCGCTTTCTTAGGCCAACGGGATCCCATTTACGGCCGGGGCTATAGTGCTTCGACGTTTCAGCTGCTGAGAGTGAAGTATGTAATTTTTTCACCGTAAGTTTATTGAAGGGATTCACGACTCGACGCCCTGGGGATCACTACTTTCGCTTCTACGCCAAAATGATCCGAGATAACGGATTTATTGCGGTTATTGAAAATGACCCGTGAAGATTGCACGTTTATGGGGCTATTCGCTAAGATCAGATCGATGCGCAAATCCTCTTTGTTGTCATTCCATCCAGTTATTTTCCCTTCGACTGTTGTTCCGTGGTCTTTATGTTCTGCCAACTCATACGTATCGTGAAGCTCGTGGCCGATTAAGTAGTCATAGCCTTCTTGGGATAGGGAAGCGCTGTTATTAAAGTCGCCCATCAGAAAAGCCAGTCCATCCTTGTTGATTTGCTGCAGAAGCCGATCTGCCTGCTGTTTGAATGGCTCGTCCTCGTCGATCCACCAGCCCATATGGCAAGAGTAAAAGGAAATCGGCACACCTTGGTAATGGATTTGAACGCCAACGATTTTTCGTGTTTTCCAGTAAGTATTGTCTGTGCTTTGGCTGACTAAAAAGGAGTCTTCTGCTAGAATCGGATGTTTTGTTAAGATGGCGACGCCTTCTTCATAGGTCCCATAAACCAGATGGGAAAAGCTCCAGACCAATGAATAGTCTGCAACGCCAATTTCTTCAAGCTCCTGGAGCAGGACAATCCCGAAATTGTCTTTTTTGATATCGCCATACAGCAGCTCTGCGTGGATCGATTGATTGACTTCCTGAAGGGCAATGACGTCATAGTCCTTTTCTTTAATAGTTTCTGCCAAGTGGCGTATTTTGTCATGTTGATTTTCTTCATGCCAGGAATGGCAATTCAAGGTCAATAACTTCATAGATTCAGCCTCCTGATTTAATTGTACATATAGGAAAGCCCAGCTGCACACGGAGAAGTTCCGAATGCAGCTGGGCTTTTATTTGGTGTTTTTAAATCAAACGACGGGCTCTCCATGGATAATTTCCATGATGTCCTGATCCTTGGCTGCTATAGCGCCGGATTTTTTAAGTTGGATCGATTGCCCTTCCTCAAGGTTCGTGAAGACTACAGGCGTAATGATCGACGCCGCATTTTCTGCGATGTAATCCAAGTCCATTTCCATTAGAAGCTGTCCTTGTTCAACCAGATCGCCTTGTTCAATATGTGAAGTAAATCCTTCACCTTTCAGGTGGACCGTATCAATACCAATGTGGATGAGGATTTCCGTACCATTGTCCGCCGCGATGCCAATGGCGTGTTTAGTAGGGAAGACAGTAACGACTTTGCCGTTTACCGGAGAAAAGACTTTTCCTTCTGTCGGTTTGATTGCAAAGCCATCTCCAACCATTTTACCTGAGAATACTTGGTCCGGCACTTCTGAAATCGGTAGGAGTTCCCCTGTAATTGGACTGTTAAATTCCAATGGAGTTCCTGTAGCAACTGTATTTTCAGATGGAGCTGCCGCTTTTGAAGCTGGTCGAGGCGATTTGCCATCCATGATGTCTTGCATTTGTCCACGCAAGCTATCCGAAACGGGTCCAAAGATCGCCTGAATGTTGTTGCCGACTTCCATGACACCAGAAGCACCAAGTTTTTTCAATCTTTTTTTATCAACATTGCCTTTGTCCGCTACGCTGACACGCAGGCGTGTGATACAGGCATCAAGATCGGTAATGTTTTTCTGTCCGCCCATGGCAGCAAGAATTTCATGCGGCAAGTCGCCGATTTCTTCCATCTCGTCGTCGCCTTCTTCATCGAGTTCACGTCCAGGCGTCATCAAATTGAATTTCAAGATGGCAAAACGGAAACCAAAGTAGTAGATGACCGAGAAGACCAGACCGACAACGATGACCCAGAACCATTCTGTTCTGCCTGGCAGAACGCCGAAGAGCAAGAAGTCGATCAATCCACCGGAGAAGGTCATCCCGATTTTTACATCGAGCAAATGCATCGTCATGAATGACAATCCTGCGAAAATAGCATGGATACCAAACAAGACAGGTGCTACAAACAAGAACGTAAACTCAAGTGGTTCTGTGATTCCTGTCAGGAAAGAAGTCAAAGCACCTGAAGCCATGATGCCGCCGACAATTTTCTTTTTCTCTGGGCGTGCACAATGGTAGATGGCAAGTGCGGCAGCCGGAAGGCCAAACATCATGAATGGAAATTTACCCGTCATGAATGTGCCGGCAGTAAAGTCTACACCGTCCTGCAGTTGTGCGAAGAAGATGCGTTGGTCACCGCGGACAATTTCACCGGCAGCAGTTGTATATTGACCAAATTCAAACCAAAACGGTGAGTAGAAAATATGATGTAAACCGAATGGAATCAGTGAACGTTCAATGGTTCCGAAGACGAAAGCCGCAAGCGTGCGGTTTGTTTCCAACATAAAGTGAGAAAGTGTATTCAAACCAGTTTGGGCAAATGGCCAAACCAGGAACATGACAATTCCAAGGAAAACAGCTGAAAAAGCGGTAACAATCGGAACAAAGCGCTTTCCTGCAAAAAATCCTAAAAACTGTGGCAATTGGATATTATAAAACTTGTTGTACATGAAGGCTGCCAGCACACCGACGATAATCCCGCCGAAAACACCAGTTTGAAGTGTAGGAATTCCTAATACATTGGCGTATGCCGGGTCAGTAGTCATTTCCAGCGTAATTCCGCCAAAAGCTTTCATGGTGACGTTCATGATCAAGTAACCGATGATGGCAGCGAGTCCCGCTACTCCATCACCACCAGCAAGACCGATGGCAACACCTACAGCAAACAGCAAGGGCAGATTGTCAAAAACAACACCACCGGCTTCCGCCATAACAAATAATAATTGCTGAATCCAGTCAGCTCCCATAAACGGAACCGCTTCCAAAAATGATTCTTGTGCAAAGCTTGTCCCAAAAGCCAATAAGATACCGGCAGCAGGCAAGAGCGCAACGGGCAGCATCAAGGCTTTACCAACCTTTTGCAATGTACCAAAAAAATTGAATGACATGAAATTTCCTCCTCTTTGGTTCGAATATGAAACAAGGCAATTGAATACAAAACAAAAGGCATGAGTAGAAAAGGGAAAAGTCGATAAGAGGGCAGAATCGTCCTAAGCGTCAACTTTTGCATCTTTTCATACTCATGCCTGATCGAATCAGTAACACGTATGGTCAGAATTTATGTGTTAAGCGTTGCAGATGAATCGTCAAATACATGACTTCAGCTTCATCAACAGGCTTATTCAATTGGTTTTGCATTATTTTAATGAGCTTCCAAGCAAGATTATAGCATACAGGATATTCACTTTTCAACATAGCTGCTAATTTATTTTCATCTCCCAGAGGGTCTCCTTTATCGGCCCGGTCGATGGCCCGGTGAAGGTGCTGGATGAGCCGGTGATAATCGATATTTTCTTTTTTTAATTGAATATCCAGGCTGTCTTGGATGATTCCAACCATTTTTGAGATCAGGCTATGATAGCGATTGATGTCACGCAAAGACTTGTCTGTAACGGCACTGTGGACATGAAGAGCGATAAAGCCAATTTCTCCTTCCGGAAACGAAACCCCTGTTCGTTCTTCCACTTTCTGGACCACCTCTTTGGCCACGAGGTATTCTTTCGGATACAACGACTCGATCTCAAATAAGAAAGGATTGGAGAATTGGATCTCTTTTTTTGCCCGGTTAATAGCAAACGCGATATGGTCTGTCAGCGCTACGTGGATATGCTCATTTAGTTCCTTGCCCATTTTTTCTTCGATAAATAACAGCAGCTCGTGGATAAAGGCAATGAGTTTTTCCTCGATGTAAGGAAGCAGATTGACGTATTGCTCCATTTCCTTTTCATCCTGCAGCAAAAAGGTTTTGTCTGCTGCATCAAAAGGAACAGAATCTCCTTTTTTACGATTAAATCCAAGGCCATTGCCGATTAATACGGCTTCTTTATATGTATCGTTGCTGGCGATGACGACATTATTATTTAATACTTTTTGTATGGTTAAGATCTGTTTCATTTTGCCTCCACCTGCCGCGGGTTGTATTGCCGGTCTGACTGGCACCACAAACGATTTTTCTGCAATCTATAGATTGAACTAATTATTTACAAACGGATTGTTTCGTTGGCAGAAAATAAAAATCTGAAAATTCCTCTTTCTATTATTCTAACATTTCTTTGCTGTCTGCAATAGGTATTAAACTAGTTGCGTAAACTAAGGTAGCTGCACATTCATTGAGTTTGAAAAAAGCAAGGCGTATACTGAGGCTAACTCAATTGTTTTTAACATCAGGAGGTAATGGAGTGGCAATTAACCCTAAAGCTGTCTTTTTAGATATGGACGGGACAATTTTAAATCATACTAACGAAGTGAGCATAGATACGAAAGAAATTATAGATGAGCTGCGAAGCGCTGGGATATTCGTTTTCGTGGCAACAGGCAGATCCGCTGATGAACTGGCAGAGATGCTGCCGGAAGGTTTTGCGGTGGATGGCATTATTACTGCAAACGGCATGGCCGGTTATATCGGAGAAGAAGTGGTGTTTGAGCACGTGCTGCCGATAGAATTGGTGAAAACCATTATTACGAAGGCGCGGGAACGCAAAATCTATTACGAGCTTTTTCCGCATGGCCAAGCGCGGCTAGTGCTGAATCAGGACAAAGGGTTCGTGGAAGCGGCAGTTCGAGATCCAAAGCCTGATTCCGTGCAGATCAACGAATGGATCTCACGCCAAAAAGCGATTGAAGAAGAAATTGAATGGACGGACGAAATTACAGGTACTCATTTTTCAAAATTTTATTTTTTTGCAAGAACCCGCGATGAAATCAATGACTGGAAAGTTGAATTGGAAATGCTGCAAGAGAACATGGAATTTACGATGACTCCTTCTTCGCCGCATAATGCCGAAGTGATGGTCGCAGGCGTCAGCAAAGCATCGGGAATCGAACAAATGCTGAAGCGGTTTGACTTAATTGGCTGTGAGACCTTAGCTATCGGGGACAGCGACAATGATATCAAGATGTTTGACTATGTTAGCCATGCCGTGGCGATGAAAAATGCGGCGGATCATATTAAAGACGTGGTAGATGAAGTCACGGAATTTAGCTGCGACGAAAATGGTGTCTATCATTACCTGAGAACGAAGGTATGTTCTGGAATCGACATGAAGGTATCGAGAGTATAGTGCTGCAAAGAAATGAAAGAAATAGCTATATAAGTTGACCTAGTGAATATTCATAATCGATATTCCACAAATCAGCTTCACTTGCCGCGGGCGAGAGCCATGACCAAAGTGACCGAAGCCATTTTCAATAGGATCCTTCTTTCGTTCAACTTATCTAGTGTTTTTTGAAGAGCAGCCGGTGAATGGCTCAATCTCTTTTTTAAAAATAACCCAAACCGGGAAAAGTGAACACGTTAACGGTTTGGGTTATTTTCTGCTGTAAAGTTATTTGGGGTTCTTATCCAACGCTTGAGCCCACGTATCAAGACCATCATCTTCATCAAATTCGATGATGATATCAGTCACGTTCTTCACGTTTTCTTTGATTTTTTCTTCGATGTAATCCCGAATATCGTCGGCTTCTTCAATCGTCATTTTAGGATCTACTTCGACTTTAAGTTCGATATGCAGACTGTCCCCTTCTTTGATGACGTCCAAGTCCTGAATATCGTTGATTTGTGGATGCTGCAGGATTTTGGCGCCCATTCTGGCCTGCATTTTGACATCGGCAACTCCAAGGGCTCCAGCCGCATTGCCCAAAAAGATACGGCCGACCACAAAAATAAGGGAGAACTCCGATAACGATAGAGGCATAGCCTGTAGCACTATGGAAAGGCGTATAAGTAGAAATGACAATGGCAAGCATCGCGAGAAGAGCACCGCCCACTGCAACATTATCTTCTAAAAAGACCAATTTCGAAGCAGGGTTGGCATCTTTAACATGCCGATAGCTTTCAGGAATCAATTTCAGTCCTTTTGTCTGTTCTTTAGGTAAGTGTTCTGTAATTTCTTTCATCGCCTTGTAAAGGACGGCAGACTCCAATAGAGCAGCTGTACCGAGCACACCGATATTCAGCCAGAACCAATCTTCCGAATGAGTTGCATCGGAAATGTGGTGAATTCCTTCCAGGATGGTCTCATAAGCCAATACACCAACAATCAATACGGCCCCAAGAGTACAAGATTGACCAAACGGCCAAATCCTCCCGGGAAACGATCTGTAGGCTCTTTTTTACTGAACGCAGAGCCAATAAAAACAAAAAATTGGTTGGCGGCATCTCCGAAACTATGCATCATTTCAGCAAACATCGCCACATTTCCGGTAACGAGATAAGCTGCAGTTTTAATAATGGCAACTACCGTATTGATAATAGCGGCCCATAAAGCTGATTTAGTCCCGAATTTCATTAAGCCAAAAAGCTTTTTCATAGAATTTCCTCCCTATATTTACGATACATGATTGGCTCAAGTGCCTTTTTATTCAGTTCCCTCAGTTTTAATTTAAAACACAGGTCTACTGAATGGGGATATGTCATCAGCACAACCGGTTGCGCTCTTCTTAAATGAATCTTAAAAAAAACAGGCAGTCGGAAATTCCGACTGCCTGTTTTCCAATAGATATTTTATATCAGCACACTGAATCGTTGGATTTAGGTACCGACAGTCCAAACAGCGGACGAAGATACAAGGCAACGAATGTTCCTGCTAATGCCAAAATTCCCCAAACATAGCCGTGCAGGCTGAACGACGCAATGCCGCCAAAGTAGGCGCCGATGTTGCAGCCAAATGCCAGACGGGCACCATAGCCCATCAGCAGGCCACCGATAACAGAAGCGAAGAAATTGCCCACTGTCACTTTTGTGAACTTGAACAAGCCGCCAGCTGCTGAAGCGATGAACGCCCCGATGATAACACCGAAGTTCAAAATCGTTGTGGAATCTGCGAAGATCGAAGACTCAAGCATAGCTGCATTGGCACCTTGCCAATAACCCCAGCTCGCCACATCGACACCGAACAGTGCAGCGATTTTCGATCCCCACAGAGCAAATGCCGACGTTATGCCCCAAGGCGTCCCACGGACCATCAGCGTTAATGCATTTAACAGAGCCAAGACAATCGCAGCTGCGAATAAAGGCCACGAGCCGCGGAAAATCCGTTGCCATCCAGATGCAGACGGAACAGGCGCCATTTTCGGCGCACGTTTTTTTTTCTCAATGACCACGCTGATCAAGGCTACTAAAGTGAAAATCACAATCGATACAAGCCAAGCGCCACCGTAGCCGAGTCCGGTGGATGTTGCCAACGAAATTGGTTCAAACGCTGGCATTTCTTCAGTCCAGAATGGCAAATGATAAGCGCCGATTGTGGCTCCGACAATAAAGAACAGCAAAGTCACGAACATCACTGTGCGTCCCCCACCAAGCGCATACAAAGTGCCAGACGCACAGCCGCCGCCAAGTTGCATACCAATCCCGAAGAGAAACGCTCCCACAACCAGGCTAACTCCGACTGGTGAGACGTAGCCAGCAACTTCAGTACCAAAAAAAGAATAGCCATACGCCAAAATGGGTGCAAACAAAGTTACGGCGACCGCTAGCATGAGCATATGCGAACGCATGGCTTGTCCGTTGCCGACAGATGCCAAGCGGCGAAAAGCTGATGTGAAGCCGAAACGTGCGTGAAATAAGGTGTAGCCAAGAGCCAGCCCGATGACCAGAAGGATCGGCTGAGAAATGTGCTGGGTGGCCAGCAAATAAATCATTAACAGCGCGGTGACGACCAATGCCCCGACAATCAATGAAATTTGTGGTTTATTTAAAGCTGCGTCTTGCCGTGCAATGGGGGCTTTTACATCGTTGACCGGCTGAACTTTCGTAATAGAAGTCATAATATCATCCTTTCCTGAGTGAATTAGTCGGGAATACTTGATTATCATAATGTTTGGACTCTGCAGTGTCAAAAGAAAATGCTTCAAATTCTAAATGCACAGTGGTTTTTCAGAATAGAGGACCTGTGCGCAGTATGATGGAAATTTAGTAACATGTCTTTTATTGGTAAAACTGATGGAACCGCGTGTTTGTTCTGGAAAAGCACTCAAAAACGAAAAGCGTTCCCGATGGGTGTATACTTAGAGAATGGTCAAAACAAGTGCGTGTTTGGAGGAAAATGGATGTTCAGCAATATTGCAGTAAAAGAATTGATTCCTTTAAGTGAAAAGAAAAAAATGGTGTTGATTGATGTCAGATCGCCATCGGAATATAAGAATTTCTCAATACCCGGAAGCATTAATATCCCTTTTTTCAATGATGCGGAACGGGCAGAAATCGGTACACTTTATAAGCAAGAAAGTGTGGAAGCGGCTAAAGTGCGCGGTCTTGAAATCATATCCGCTAAGCTGCCGGAATTTGTTCAGCAGTTTAAAGAGATTGAAGGCAGTAAAACCGTATTTTGTTGGCGTGGTGGCATGCGCAGCCGAACAACAGCTACGCTTTTGTCGCTGATGGATGTTCACGTCAATCGGCTGGAAGGTGGCATCCGTGAATACCGGAGATGGGTCATCAATCAGCTCGAACAACCGGAAGCCCCTTTTAAAGCGTATGTTCTGAACGGGTTGACCGGTACTGGCAAAACGAGAATTTTAAAAGCGTTGGAAAAACAAGGCTATCCCGTAATCGATTTAGAGGGGCTGGCCAATCACAAAGGTTCGATTTTTGGGCATATCGGTGTTGAGCCAAATAACCAAAAAAAATTCGACTCACTTTTTGTTCAGCAATTCCGAGAACTTAAAAAGTCGCCATTCGTGCTGTTTGAAGCCGAAAGTGCACGGATTGGCAAAGTTGTCATCCCGAATTGGGTGACGGAACTGAAGGCCAAAAGCGTCCAGCTCTTTATCGATATGCCGATGGAAGAAAGAATTAAAGAGATTATTGAGGACTACCGTCCCGTGGAATATCAGGCCGAATGTATAGCAGCCTTCCAACGGATTAAAACACGGATGCCACAGGATATTTCAAAAAAAATCGAATCAGATCTGGAAGCTGGCGAATTTGACTCTGCAGTGCGCTTGTTGTTGGAGCATTATTACGATTCCCGCTACAAGCACACCGGCCTCCAATACCCGGACACGCAAAAAAAGGTACTTCAGGTCCAAAACCTGGAAGAAGCCATTGAAGCGATAAAAAGACAGATTCCAGAGATTCAGGAGACTCCGGCAAGTAATATAGGTTGATTCAAAGAATTCGCTCCGGGTAGTTTCGATATATAATCAGCTTTTTACAGTTGAAAATCCCCTCAACTTTTTGTTGAGGGGATTTTTTTTAGTCATCATCTATGACGAAGTGAAGAAGTTGATTAGCGCCACCCAGTCAGAGATAATGAAAGAACTGAAAGAATTGCCGCACTGTCTCCAGGATTCAGACATCTCAGGAAGGAACTGGCCTTATGATCTTTTCAATTAATGAAACAAAAATAAAAAAACTATGCGGGCAGGTTGCTTATAAAAAAGGCCGTGCTTTTATTCAGGCTGGCAAAATTCAGCTGACTCCGGATCCGAGTGATGACCTCCTTATTAAAGCTATTGTCACAGGGCGCAGCGAATTTCACGTCAGCATCGAGCAGCGACAAGAAGGAGAAATCCTAGCTTCTTGTAGCTGTCCACCGGTCGGTTTCGTGAAGACCCATTGCCAACACATTGCAGGTGTTCTGCTGGCGATTGATGACATGCAGCAGCGTGAAAATCCTACGATGAAGATGTTGGATTTATTTGCGCAGCAAACAAGAGGAACAAAAGGGAGCGGACAGTATTTTGACAAAAGGAAAACGCTTCATGTGGAGTTCAGCTGCCTGCCGGTTTTGTTAGACGGAACGGGTTATGTGTTTGGTCTCCGGATCGCTGCGGGCACTCAGGAACTAGAACCTGTCGGAAATATTAGTGATTTTCTGAAGGCGGTGAGGACAGAGGAATCCTATAGCGAATCAGTTGGCTGTCATTATTCGCCGCAAGATCATCGCTTGCAAGAAGAGAACGAAAAGATCCTTAATTACTTGGTGAAAACTCGAATTACAGGAAGTGGAAGAGAAGAAGAAACAGATCAATTAGTGCTTGCGGTCTCGGACTGGGAGCAGTTGCTGCCATTATTGCAAGCCGCTCCTAACGTTAACCTCGTCGATGTGGGCCAGATTACAGAAGGCATTCGCACCATCAAAGAATTGCCGCTGTCTTTTCACTTTAACGAGAACCGTTCCGGTGGATTTCGACTGGATGTTGAAGGGTTGGAGAGAGTGCTGGTTCTGAAAGCGTACGAAATGGCAGTTGCTGAGGGTGCCTTGGTCCATTTAACTGAAGAAGATACAAGGCGACTGGCGGAACTGAAAAAATTGCTGCCAGGTTCTATTGATCAGCTGCTCATTTCGGCAGATGAAATGGATCATTTCATGGCTACGGTCGTACCGGGGCTGGAGCGTTTAGGAAAAGTGCACATCGCTGAAGCGGTAGCAGAACGGCTGGTGGAAACACCTCTTCGCGCCAAGCTGTACCTTGACCGCATTAAACACCGGCTGCTGGCCGGGGTGGAATTTCATTATGGCCATTTGGTCATCAATCCATGCGAAGAGCCGGAAGGCGAATTCCGTCATTATCCGGGCATCCGCAGACAGCGTGAGCAAGAGCAGGATATCCTGCGAATCTTGAAAGACAGCGCCTTTACACAGACCGATGGTGGTTTCTATATGCAGGACGAAGAATCGGAATATCATTTTTTGTATCATGTTACTCCTGAGCTAGAAGAGTTGATGCAAATTTATGCGACGACTGCCGTCAAACTGCGTGTTCAAAAAAACTACGGCGGTCCGAAAGTGAAAGTTGAAATTAGCGAGCGCACCGATTGGCTGGAGTTCCGCTTTGACCTTCAGGACATTCCGGAAGCGGAAATCAAAAAGATTTTGACAGCATTGGAGGAAAAGCGTCCTTATTACCGAATCCCTAACGGTACGTTAATGTCCCTGGAAACGGCTGAATTCATGGATTTAAACGATTTTCTGCGTGAAATGGATATTACTGCAGCTAATTTCGGCCGGGAGGAAATCCGCGTGCCGCTGATCCACGGACTGCATTTGGCGGCTTCATTGGATGATGGACAGCTGCTCGATCCGGGTGCCAGTTTTGCTCATTTGCTGCAAAACTTGAGTCAACCGGAAGAGTTGGCTACGGATATACCGGAAAGTTTGAACGGTGTGCTGCGCGATTACCAGGAAGCCGGTTTCCGCTGGCTCAAATTATTGGCAAAGTATAAATTCGGCGGTATTTTAGCTGACGACATGGGGCTCGGCAAAACCCTGCAAAGCATTGCCTATATCGTTTCCGTGCTACCAGACATCCGCAAACAGCAGCAGCCTGTGCTGGTGGTCGCCCCTTCATCGCTCGTCTATAACTGGCTGAACGAGCTGGTAAAGTTTGCGCCAAGCGTTAAAACCCAAATCATTGATGGTACTAAAACACAAAGAGCTTCATTGATTCAAAAAACACAAGGTTTGGATGTGGTCATCACTTCCTATCCATCCTTGCGTATGGACCAGGTATTGTACCGGAACCAAAGCTTCCATAGCCTGTTCTTGGACGAGGCACAGGCATTCAAGAATCCGGTCACTCAAACAGCGAAAGCGGTCAGAAAAATTCAGGCAGATCACCGATTCGCGCTTACCGGCACGCCAATCGAAAACTCGTTGGATGAATTATGGTCGATTTTCAATGTGGTGTTTCCAGAGCTGCTGCCGAATCGCAGACTTTTCAGTGAAATGAGACGCGACAGCATCAAGAAGCGGGTCCGACCTTTCATCCTGCGCCGCATTAAGAAGGATGTATTGACCGAGCTACCGGACAAAGTAGAATCCATCCATTTTTCAGAGCTGCAGAAAGAGCAGAAGAAATTATACGCGGCTTACTTAGCTGAATTAAAGCAGGACGCGTTCAAGCATTTGAACAAAGACAGCTTCCAGAAAAACCGCATCAGGATTTTGGCAGGGCTAACTAGGCTGCGCCAATTATGCTGCCATCCTGCATTGTTCGTGGAAGGCTATGAGGGTGGATCCGCTAAGTTTGATCAGCTGATGGAACTTATAAAGGAATCCCGACTGTCTGGCCGGCGCGTGCTGGTGTTTTCGCAATTCACCCAAATGCTCGGTATCATCGGCCATCGATTGGCAAAAGAAGGAGTGCCTTACTTTTATCTGGATGGCCAGACGCCACCGATGGAACGGGTAGGCCTGTGTCATCGCTTCAATGAAGGAGAAAGGGATTTGTTTTTGATTTCCTTAAAAGCTGGCGGGACTGGTTTGAATTTGACAGGAGCCGACACGGTTGTTCTGTACGATCTTTGGTGGAATCCGGCTGTCGAGCAGCAAGCCGCTGACCGTGCCCATCGCATGGGCCAGAAAAAAGAAGTTCAGGTAATTCGGCTCGTCGCCAAAGGCACCATCGAAGAAAAAATCAATGAGCTGCAGATGAAAAAGAAGAATCTGATCGATGATGTCATTCAGTCGGGAGAAGAACCGCTGAAAGCGATGACTGTAGAGGATATGCGAGAAATCTTGACAATGTAAGCTGCTCTCCCATTCATCAATCCGTAAATGACCTTCTCCGTAAAGGTATTATTACGCAGGATTTGGTAAAATGAATGAAAGAGATGAGGTGTTGATATGGATCCGAAAAACATGCTGGAAAAAGTGAAAAATCGTGTTCCTGATGTATTGGGAAACAAGGATTTTTCAAAATATGCAATTCTATTGCCCCTTATTGAAAAAAATGGAGAAATTCACGTCCTCTTTGAAGTTCGCTCTTATGATTTAAGAAACCAGCCAGGAGAAATTTGTTTTCCTGGAGGAAAAATTGATTTTCAGGACCAGACAGAAGAAGACACCGCGGTCCGGGAAACAATTGAAGAATTAGGGATAGAAAGAGCCGAAATCTCGGATATTTTCCCGCTGGACTACATCGTGTCGCCATTCGGCATGATTGTTTATACGTTTGCCGGTGTTATCGATTCAAGCGCTTTGTTCGTTCCGAACCCTCCGGAAGTAGACAGCATCTTTACAGTGCCGTTGTCCTTTTTTCTGGAAAAAGAGCCAAAAGTATATCGCATCAATTTCGATATCCAGCCGGAGGAAAGCTTTCCTTATGATTTGATAGCCGGAGGGGAAAATTACAATTGGCGAACGCGTCAGGTTGATGAATATTTCTATATTTACGAAGACAAAGTTATATGGGGCCTGACCGCTAAAATTCTTGCTCACTTTATCGAGATCATTCGCTGAATGGTCTTTTTGTTTTTGAAAAAGAACGGGTCTTTTATCGCAATTTCAAAATTAGAGCCGGAGAAGCTGTTAAAGGACAGAAGGAACGTGTATAATTATTCACATAACTGATAATTTAAATCATTTTTTACAAAAAGGAGTCCTGACGATGACTACATATCAGCTTGAGGTTGTTGAGAATACCAGCAAAAAAGAAAAGCCGGCGAAAGACCAAGTACCATTCGGGACTACTTTTACAGATTATATGTACGTCCTGGAATACGAAATAGAAAAAGGCTGGTATGATCCAAAAATCGTTCCCTACGGTCCGATTACCTTAGACCCAGCGGCGATGATTTTCCATTACGGCCAAACAGTCTTTGAAGGCATGAAAGCCTATCACACTGAGGACGGACGCATCTTATTGTTCCGCCCGGAAAAGAACTTTGAGCGCCTGAATCTTTCAAGTGAGCGCTTGAGCATTCCACCAATTGATGAACAACAGGCTTTGGAGCATTTGACGCAATTGATTAAACTTGAAAAAGAGTGGGTTCCAAAAACACCTGGAACTTCGCTGTATATCCGTCCTTACATTATTTCAACAGACGCCAATCTTGCAGTTGGACCGTCTCAAACTTATAAATACATGGTCATCCTGTCACCGGTAGGCTCTTATTTCCCAGGAGGTCTTCAGCCGGTTGTTATCCATGTGGAAGATAAATTTACTCGCGCGGTAAAAGGTGGAACCGGTATGGCCAAAACAGCTGGAAACTATTCATCGGGCTATCAGGCGCAAGCCAATGCCAAAAAAGAAGGCAATGCGGATGTCTTGTGGCTGGACGGCGTCGAAAAGAAATACATTGAAGAAGTTGGCAGCATGAATATCTTTTTCAAAATCAATGGCGAAGTGATAACGCCTGAGCTGAATGGCAGTATCTTAAAAGGCATTACGCGTACGTCCATCATTGAATTGCTTGGCACATGGGGAGTTACGGTAACTGAAAAGCGCGTTTCTATTGCCGAATTGTACGAAGCTTATGAAGCTGGACAAGTCGAAGAAGTATTTGGCACCGGCACAGCCGCAGTCATTTCCCCAGTGGGTGAGCTGAACTGGCAAGGCAAGAAGATGATCATTAATAACCATGAAATCGGTGAATTGTCGCAAAAACTATACGATACCATCACAGGGATCCAAACAGGGAAAATCGAAGATACACTTGGCTGGACTGTGGAAATAAAGTAAAACCAGCTCGACTAATTGTATTGCTTGAGCCCGCAACTATCAGCTTATTCTAAAGGATAAGCCGTTAGTTGCGGGTTTTTAGCTGTCTTGTGGAATGTCAGATTAAAAAAACGATAAAAGAGAACATATTTAAAGAAAGAAAGGGATTTTTATGTTACGTTAGAAAACGGCAATTTTACTACAAGCAGGAAATCGAATCTTGGATGAATCATGTATGTTGAACTAATTAATTTAGTAGGTATTGCGCTGTGGATATTCCGTAAGCCAACTCTTCTTGCGCTTCCATAGGATACGGGTCGCGCAGCTGGACAATCTTTAGAAGGAAGAGCGGAAAGCTTCACCCTGTAGCGATTTTTTCAGGCTTGAGAAAGCTGATTTTAGTTCACCTCATATTGTTTATTTCTATGAAAGAAAAGAAGGTGTGAAGTATTGGAAAGTTTGACTGGCTTAAAACGTGTCCATTTTATTTTGCTGATGGGTGCTTTGACTTCGTTGATTCCGTTTACGATTGATATGTATTTACCGGCTTTTCCAATTCTTGCGGACGTCTATGAAACAAATGCCACTTCAGTTCAATTGAGTTTGACCGCTTGTTTGCTCGGACTCGCAGTCGGCCAATTGATCACTGGTGCACTCAGTGATGTGCAGGGAAGACGAAAGCCGCTGCTGATTTCCCTGGTTGGCTATGTCTTGGCATCAGTGGCTTGTATATTTGCTCCAAACATCTACATATTCGTTCTGCTGCGTTTTGTGCAGGGCTTTGCGGCTTCTGGTGGGCTGGTTATTTCCCGGGCAATAGTGCGAGATGTCAGCAACGGAGCAGAATTGACAAGATTATTTGCCTTATTGATGGTCGTGAACAATCTGGTGCCGTTACTCGCTCCTTCTGTCGGCAGCGGAGTTTTACTGTTTGCAGACTGGAGAGGGATTTTCCTGGTGCTGACCCTGCTTGGGATTATCCTACTGCTAGTTTCTGCTTTTCGACTAAAGGAAAGCTTGCCGCCTGAAAAACGCGTTTCAAGCAACTTGAAGTCGACCTTTAGTAATTTTGCGGGGATTTTGAAGAACCGCCAGTTTACCGGTTATGCGTTGGCCCAAGGCTTTCTGATCGGCGGTGTTTTTGCTTATGTATCGGGGACTCCTTTCATCTACCAGAACATCTACGGGGCGTCACCCCAGGCATTCAGCCTTCTGTTCGGAATGAATGGCATCGGACTGATTATCGGCAGTTACGCTGTCGGCCGTTTTTCATATATCTGGTCGGAAAAGCGGTTTTTGGAAACGGCCCTTTATACGGCGACAAGTGCAGGAGGCGTTTTATTGGCGGTGATTCTTCTGGAGGGTCCTTTATGGACGGTTGTTATCCCTATCTTCTTTTTCATCACGTCGATTGGTGTAGTGGGTACGGCCGCCTTTACTCTTGCGATGGAAAGCCAGGGGCATGTGGCAGGAAGCGCCTCCGCATTGCTAGGGCTGCTCCCTTTTATCCTCGGAGCCGCGACTGCACCCTTAGTGGGAATTGCCGGAGAAAATACAGCAGTTCCCATGGGACTGATCATCTTCTTTATGTGCTTGATCGCACTACTGGCCTATCTGTTGCTGGCAAAAAACTCTACTGTATCGACTGTCAAATAATCTAAAGCTCAGAAAATGTTCTGGGCTTTTTGTATTGCGTTAAAATACCTATTTTTTACAGTTTGCAAAAGCTAAACAAATCCCTCGTCAGCGCTTAACAATCAAACCCTATACTGAGTTTGTTCATCAACTGACTGGAGGGAAAAAAATGATACATAAAAAGTTGAAAGTGAAAGCACTTCCGATTGCTTTAGCTTCCGCAGTGGCGCTGACAGGCATCAGCTCTTTTTCATTAGCAGCCGAAGCGCAGGCTCCAGGCGGCAACCAGGGAAAAGCACCTGAGCATAGCCAAGGCAAAAGCGGCAAAAAAGACAAAGTACAGAACGTTATTTTCCTGATTGGTGACGGTGTCGGAACGTCTTATACCTCCGCTTACCGATACTTGCAGGACGAGGCTTCGACTAAGTTAGTTGAAGACATGTCTTTCGATTCGTACTTGGTCGGACAACAATCAACTTACCCGGAAGATCCAGAACAAAACATCACAGATTCTGCTTCAGCAGCCACAGCCATGGCTGCTGGCATTAAAACCTATAACAATGCAATCGCTGTCGATAACGACGAAAGTGAAGTGAAAACAGTCCTTGAAGCAGCCAAAGAAAAAGGCAAAGCGACAGGACTCGTTGCAACATCTGAAATCACACATGCGACACCGGCATCATTCGGAGCTCATGACATTGCTCGCAAGAACATGAACGCCATTGAGGATGATTATTACGACGAATTGATTAATGGTGAACACAAAGTTGATGTTCTCCTGGGCGGAGGAGTCGATTTGTTCGACCGGAAGGACCGTGACCTTACGGAGGAGTTTCAAGAAGACGGCTACAGCTATATTACAGACCGAAATGAGTTATTAGACAACGATGACGAGCAAGTGCTTGGATTGTTTGCACCGGCGGGTCTTCCGAAAATGATCGATCGTGACGATAGCACGCCATCATTGGCAGAGATGACGGAATCGGCCATCGACCGGTTGTCAGAAGATGAAGAAGGCTTTTTCCTTATGGTAGAAGGAAGCCAGGTTGACTGGGCAGGGCATGACAACGACATTGTGGCTGCGATGAGCGAAATGGAAGACTATGACAAAGCCTTCCAGGCAGCGATCAAATTTGCTGAAGAAGACGGCAATACGTTAGTCGTTGCAACGGCTGACCATTCGACGGGGGGCTTTTCTATCGGAGCGGACGGCATTTATAACTGGTTCGGAGAGCCGATCAAAGCGGCAAAACGCACCCCGGATTTCATGGCTGAACAAATCGTTGGCGGCGCTGGCGTGGAAGAAATCTTAAGCGAGTATATCGACCTTGACCTAACAGCTGAAGAAATTGGTGCCGTGAAAAAGGCGGGAGCGGATGGCAAGTATACAGCTATCGACAATTCCATCGAAAAGATTTTCGATAAACGTTCGCATACCGGCTGGACAACCGGTGGCCATACAGGGGAAGATGTTCCTGTTTATGCATACGGTCCAGCAAGCGATAAATTCGCAGGGCAGCTGGACAACACCGACCACGCAAAAATCATCTTTGATTTATTGAAAGCGAAAGTTGAAATCAACGATAAGTAAGGCATCATAAAACAGCAGTGAAATGAGGAACTGACATGAAAAAGGCCGTTTATTTATTGACGCTCTCCGCGTTCTTGCTTGGGGGGTGTACGGAACAGGCAGATTCAACAGTGGTGGCTTCGGCTGCCACGGGGCAAAATGATATTCCAGCGTATTACGAAGACTATGTCCTAAGTCCTCAAGTAACGGATGACCGCATGCTGCAGGAAGTTGGGCAAAACAAGCGGGATGAAAAAGGGGAAGTTACAGTAAAAGCGGTGAACATGGACAAGGAAACCTATGACGTGGGGCCGGTTGACCTGACTGTAGCGGAATCAAAAATCCTTCAATTGCAGCCTGATTACAGCTTGATTGATTTTTTCCATTCCTATACGCATGAGCAGGAATTTAGAGTCGTAAAAATGTTCGTAGAAATCACCAATACTTCGGATGAACCGCTGCATTTTGCGCCAGTGGCTTTATTGGAAACAGCTGCAAAGGAACTGAAGATTTGGGAAGATGATATTTACCTGGAAGAATTGAACGGTGAACTTGCCGCCGGTGAAACCAAGCGGGGCAATATCGGATTTATTGTCAAAGATGGCAGCTTTGATTGGGTGACAATCACTACAAGCGATGTCTATGACAGCCAGGAAGATAAAATAGCAGAAGCATTGACATTCAACAAGCGCTTCGAATAACCAGCAGCAAAAGCTCGGCAGGCTCATTGACATGAGCCTGCTTTTTTTGTTTCTAAAGAATCGGCTCACGGAGTGTCGTTAAGTTGACCAGAAATAAATCATCTGAATTTTAAGGTAAATGGTGTTTTTAAATAAAAGCTAGGGTGTATGATAATACAATAGCAAGAAAAGAATGGAATCAACCGCGCAGAGTGAAGTTCAGTTTACAGACGGCTAAAGAGAACAACAAAGCAGCTATAGCCATTTAGTAGAAGGGAATGTTTACTATGAAACTGATTGAACTGTACATCGAGGAAGTAAAGAAGAGGCTTCCCGAGAAAAAACGCCATGAAGTAGAGCTGGAGTTGCGGTCAAAGATTGGAGCGATGCTGCCGGAGGATTATTCCGAACAGGACGCTAAAAACATTCTTTCTGAACTGGGGCATCCTGCTGTTCTGGCAAGCGGCTATGCCGACCGGCCGATGCATTTGATAGGCCCACGGTACTATGATCTATACCTTCAGTTGTTGAAGCTCATTCTCCCGATCGCCATTACGGTGACCACCATCATTGTTCTGATTGTGACGATTGTGTCAGGAGCAGGAGAAGAGCCGGTCTTCGTCATTATCGGGGATTTAATGGGCGGAATCATCTCAGGAATCATCAATACGGTGATTCAGGCAGTGTTTTGGCTGACGCTGGTGCTGGCGGTAGTTGAGCGGGCTGAACATTCAAAATCACAAAGGCCGCTCGCACTGAATTTTGAAGAATGGACACCGGATGACCTGAGGGAGTCTCAAGAGCGGCCGCATGTCTCGAAAGAGAAAAAAATTCCAAAGAGCCAAATATTCGGCAGTTTAATTTGGGCAGCAATTTGGACGACCGTTTACTTTAATGCGGATAAGCTGCTCGGGATTTACCAGGAAGGACAGCGGGGCGGACTGGAATTTACGACGCCGATTTTTAATCAGGAAGTGCTGGTTTCCTATTGGCCTTTGATCATCCTGGTCGTGGTAATGGAAATCACATTGGCTGTCTATCAATGGCGGGCCTTGCAATGGACCAATAAATTGGCGCTGTTCAACACCTTTGTCCAACTTACTTCCGTACTGATTTTTGTGCTGATTTTCACCAATTCCAACTTGATCAATCAGGCATTCCGCCAAGGACTCGAAGATGTGTTCGGTGGATTATCCGCTCTCAATTGGCTGATTGGCAGCGTGGTGGTAATCGTGATTATTTCTTCGGCTGTCGACGCGATACAGGGCATTCGGAAAGCAAGAATTTGAATAAGGTCAAAAGCGTACAGGAGAAATTTTTCCTGTGCGCTTTTTTAAAAGGTCAAAAATCGATTAAAGTATAATATTTTTAATCGATTTTGTTTGTAAATACTATTCTAAGTATGTGAAAAAATTCCTATATAGGTCTATGAAATCAGTAGTTCTCATGCATATATGTTTACCATAGGTATTTTACAATATATTTGTTTTTTTCTAAATATTATGTTTATATATTGAATAAACGTGTTATCATAATTTATGCTTGTAACACGACATCAGGAGGAACCGCCATATGATCACCTTTTTTGCTGCCCTTGTCTTACTTGTTTTAGGATATGTATTTTATTCGAAATTCATTGAACGTGTTTTTGGAGTCGATGACAACACACCAACTCCGGCTTATTCCAAAACAGATACATTGGACTTCGTGCCGATGAGCTGGTGGAAAGGAAATTTGATTCAATTATTGAATATCGCGGGTCTTGGCCCGATATATGGAGCAGTTGCCGGAGCACTATACGGGCCAGTTGCTTTTGTCTGGATCGTCGTTGGCAGTATTTTTGCTGGTGGGGTGCATGATTACTTTTCAGGCGTTATGTCGATGCGCCATGGAGGTGCCCAATTTCCAACTTTAGTAGGAAAGTATCTTGGTCAACACGCCAAAGTATTTATTAACGGTCTTTCTTTAGTGTTGATGCTATTGGTAACGGCCGCATTTACTGCGGGTCCTGCCCAATTGATTGCGCAAATTACGCCGCTTAACTTTATGACTGCTTTGATTATTATTTTATTTTATTTTATCCTAGCGACTATTTTGCCAATCAATAAAGTGATTGGCCGTATTTACCCCCTATTAGGTGGCATTTTATTGTTCATGGCGATTGCAGTAGCAGTTGCATTGGTCTTCTCCGGAAAACCAATGCCAAACCTCACTTTTACTAACCTGCATCCGGGTGGATTGCCGATTTGGCCATTATTGATGGTGACCATCTCATGTGGAGCGATTTCCGGTTTCCATTGCACGCAGAGCCCAATCATTGCAAGGACCATGAAGAAAGAAACAGATGGTCGCAAGATTTTTTACGGAGCCATGATCATTGAAGGTGTCATCGCTTTGATCTGGGCAGCAGCCGGCATGACTTTCTTCAACGGTACAGATGGATTGGGCGCGGCACTTGCTGCTGGAGGCCCATCAGGCGTTGTTAATGAAATCTCGATTACCCTGCTTGGGGGTATGGGTGGGTTGCTAGCCATTTTTGGTGTCATCATCTTACCGATTACAACTGGTGATACGGCGCTTCGCTCGTCACGGATGATTTTGACGGACATCCTTGCGAAGTTTGTCAACATGCAAGGCAAAGTAAAAATTCTTCTAGTGACGATTCCACTAGCGATTCCAACTTTCTATATGGCAACGATCGACTACACGTTTCTTTGGAGATACGTTGGCTGGACCAATCAGCTGGTGGCGACATTTATGCTTTGGACAGCTGCCGTCTATCTGTTGCAGAACTTCAAGTTCCACTGGGTGGCTGGAGTGCCCGCCATCTTCATGACAGCAGTTGTATCGATGTATATCTTCTATGCACCGGAAGGCTTGAATATGGATTATCAGGTGTCCGCCATTATCGGAGCATGCATTACTTTAGTAGTACTGCTCTGGTATGTAGCCCAAATCCTGAAATACAGAAGCTTAAAGCAGCTGCAGGCAGATTACCGCCCGCTATAATAAATACAACAATCCCGCAGGGCAGAACCTTGCGGGATTGTTTTTGTGAAAACACAGAATAGAGTGGAAATAGGAAATTTCACGATATAGTTAAATTAAATAATCTAGCATTCAAGGAGGGAAATGAATGGGTGTATTGGTTAAAGGACAAAAAGTGGATTCAATGAAAGCGCATCCCGATTTAAAGCAATTGAAAATTGGCCTGGGCTGGGATGTTAGCCAAACGGATTCATCGATTGATTTGGATGCAGTAGCACTGCTGGTGGATGCAGAAGGAAAAGTGGACGGAGTCGTCACATTAAAGCAAAAAAACGGACCTGATCTCGAAGTCCGTTTGGATGAACATCGTAAAGGCAAAAGGATGTGTGCCATTACACTGATTGAAAATGCAAAAATCAGACCTTAAGCGTCAAAAAAGTGGTCGAGTATTTTGCTGGACACCGCGACATGGCCAAAGCTTTTAGCTGGGAAATAACATGGAGCGCGGGTTCTAAATAAGCCAAGAGACAAGCATGGACTTATGGATCCATGCTTTTTTGTTTTAAATTTGCGGATGCTCTTCCGTCTAAAGTTCTGTTTGCGGAGTAAAGTAGTTGTGATAGACTGACATTTTCAACATAAGTTAACTTTCTTTTTATATAGAATAAGTTGAACTGTTATTCCGTCGGTATCTGATCGAAGTACCGATACATAGGGAACGTGCATTTGAAAATCTCATTAGCGTGGATAAATATACATATATATCGTATAAAATAAATACTTTAACACTTTTATAAAGGAAAAACGCTTTGTTAGATTGACTTAAAATACAAAATAGTGCATAATAACTCTACTAAACAAATTCGGTGAAATACGCTAATAAAATAAAGTCACGGAGACAAGGTTCTTCCGCTTTTAGATGAAATGGAAGAATTTTTTTTATTTATTAAAATCGGGTGGTGACTGCACGTGGAGAAGAAGAGAATTGTTGTGAAGATAGGCAGCAGCTCATTGACAGATGAACGTGGCAAACTGTCAATCGAAAAGTTGCGTGAGCACGTGGATGCACTAGCTCGCTTAAAGCAAGATGGGCACGAAGTAATATTGATATCATCTGGAGCAGTTGCTGCAGGATGCACAAGCATGGGCTATTTATCACGTCCGGATACGGTGGTTGACAAGCAGTCAGCCGCTGCGGTAGGCCAAAGCCTGTTGCTGCAGGCCTATGCAGATGAATGCAGAAAACACAGTATTGTAGCGGCACAGCTTTTATTGACAAAAGATCTTTATAAAAATGCCAATGATACGATTTCAAAGTTATTAGAACGAAACGTCATGCCGATCATCAATGAAAATGATTCGGTTTCTGTGAAAGAGCTGACGTTTGGAGACAATGATATGCTATCGGCGTTAGTCAGTGGACTTGTCCACGCAGATTTCCTAATGATTTTAACAGATATCAATGGGATATACCGAGACAATCCAAGAACCAATCCTCAGGCTCAAAAATATCTCTATCTTCGAGAAATTCCTGATCATTTAGTAGAAGCCACATCTTCTGCCGGCTCTGATGTCGGAACTGGCGGTATGAAATCCAAAGTTGAAGCGGCTCGTACAGCATTGGCTCTCGGCGTTCAGGTATTTATCGGTTCCGGTACAGGCAGCGAAAAACTGGTCGATATTTTTCAGGGCAAAGGCGATGGGACCTATATTGGTGTGAAAACAAAAATGGGTGTTTGAGTAATAGAAATTGAAAGGGGTATCAGGAATGACCGAACTTCTTCAAGAACAGCAAATTGAAAAAAGTGAACTTCTTCAAAAAGCGATCCAAGCGAAACAGGCTTCAGCAGTATTGGCAAAGTCAACGAGCAAGCAAAAAAACAACGCTTTGCGTTCCATTTCAGTCCAATTGCTGGAAGAACAAGCTTATATTCTGGAAGAAAACAGCAAGGATGTTGAAGTAGGACGCCAAAATGGAATGAGTGATTCCCTGGTAGACCGTCTGAAACTGGATCAACCTCGGTTAAAAGATATGGCGGATGCTTTGATTCAATTGACGAAGTTGGCGGATCCTGTCGGGGAAGTGCTGGAAAAATGGGAGCGTCCGAACGGTCTAACAATGTCCAAAATTCGCGTGCCTTTAGGCGTTGTGGGCATGATTTATGAAGCTCGCCCTAATGTCACGGTCGATGCTTCCAGCTTATGTCTAAAAACCGGTAATGCTGTAGTACTGCGTGGCAGTTCCACAGCGATCCATTCCAATAAAGCGATTGTTGCTGTTATCCACCGTGCACTTGAAAAGAGTGAATTGCCAGTTGAATCAGTTCAATTATTGGAAGACACGAGCAGGGAAGCAGCTTCCCATATGTTCAAGCTCAACCAGTATCTTGATGTGCTGATTCCTCGCGGGGGTGCCAAGCTGATTCAGACAGTCGTCCAAAACTCTACTGTTCCGGTATTAGAAACTGGCGCAGGAAACTGCCATGTCTATATTGATGAGACAGCGGATGTCAAAATGGCCATGGCAATTGCGCTAAATGCCAAAACACAGCGGCCATCAGTGTGTAATTCCTGTGAAAGCATTCTGGTCCACAAAACTTGGGCAGAGGAGCATTTACCGGAATTGATAGGCGCATTGCTGGACAATCAGGTGGAAATCCATGGAGATGAGGCCGTACAGAAACTCTTTCCTAATGTGAGACCTGCAGAAGAAGCAGATTGGGGAACCGAGTATTTGGGGCTGGAAGTGGCGATGAAAACCGTTGAGGGTGTAAGTGAAGCAATTGAGCACATCAACACATACGGAACCAAGCATTCAGAAACCATCATTTCTTCCAACTCTGAAAACGTCGATCAATTCTTTATGGAAATTGATGCAGCAGCAGTGTATCACAATGCTTCCACCCGATTCACGGATGGCTTTGAATTCGGCTTCGGCGCCGAAATCGGCATCAGCACACAGAAGCTCCATGCGCGCGGACCAATGGGCCTGCCTGCTTTGACGTCGACTAAATACATCGTGCGCGGCAACGGCCAAATAAAATAACGATTTTGCTATAGATAGAAAAGACCGGAAGCGATTGCTTCCGGTCTTTTTTCTTTATGCTGTTCGATTGTGCTTCCACATCATATAGCGGTAACGGACAGTGCAGCCGATGCAATAGCCCATGAGCGCAACTCCAGCTGCAATAATGACCAGTATGCTAAAAGCGTAGGCAAGGGATGGAATATCGATTGAGAAGAAGACGAGCGACATCCCTAAACAAATCGTCGCAATCCATTGGTTGAACAGTTGCTGATCTTTATCTTCCTGTTGATAATCCGCCATCGGTTTTTTCAAAAAGCGTCGGCTGAAGAGGATCACTGGATTTTTCTTTGTAATCAATGTATAAACGCCAACAGCAAACGGCAATAGCAGAATGGCTGGATGGAGCAAGAGCGCTGCTAACACCGTGACGACGATAAAAGTTTGATTGGTTTGGACAAGGGGTTTCGGGATTGTCATGCACTCGCCTCCTAACATTATCACCTATTATACAGAGTAACTTACTATGAATAAAGACAATTGCTTGAAAAAATGAATTACATCAATTGAGAAATAAACAGGGTCGCCATGCCGAAATAAATCAGCAACGACAGGATATCATTGATGGTCGTAATTAGAGGGCCGGATGCCACCGCTGGATCGATATTGAATCGATAAAGCACAAGAGGAATAATGGTTCCGGCTAACGTACCAATGATTAAAGTCATTAGCAGGGAACTGCCGACCACTATGCCCAGCACAAAATTGCCTTGCCATACATACGCTATTAATAAGATGAGTACAGAACAGATGGCGCCGATGATGATGCCGACCCATAATTCCCTGATGATCAGCTGGATGGTTTGCTTGTAGTCCAGCTTTTGTGAAGCCAGTCCACGGACCACAACGGACAGTGACTGGGTCCCAGTGTTTCCTGTCATGCCGGCAATCATCGGCATAAAGAACGTCAAAGCAACTACTGTCTGCAATGTATTTTCAAAACGGCTGATGATGCCGCCGGAAAACAGGCCGATAAACAGCAGAAGAATGAGCCAGGGCAAGCGGCGATACGCTGCAGTTAATGCTGGAGTGTTAAAGTCGATTGATTTACCCGAAGCCGATAGTTTTTCGATATCTTCATTTGCTTCCTGCATAACGACATCGATGACATCATCGACCGTTATCACCCCTGCGAGGGTATTGTCTTTTTCCACAATCGGAAGCGTGACAAAATCATAACGGCTGATCAATTGGGCCGCGTCTTCCTGGTCGGTCAATACGTCGGCTTTCACGACGCGGTTGTACATGACTTCCTCAATTTTGTCTTCAAGATTTCCGAGGATCAAATCCTTATAGGAGACGACGCCTACCAATTTCTTGTCCTCATCTACGACATAAAGGTAGTTTAGGTATTCCGCTAATTCGGCAAAATGCTTAATTTTGTCGACGGCTTCCCGAATTGTGTAATGGCGTGGAATCCACACATAGCGGTTATTCATCAGACGGCCGGCAGTTTCAGGGGGGTAAGTCATGGTGTTTTGGACAAATCTGGAATCGTCCTGATTGATCTGCGACAGTAGCTCTTCGATTCGTTCGGGTTCCAAATCGGCCAACAGCAACGCTAAGTCGTCATTGTCCATACGGTCAAGGACTTTTGCCGATTTTTCCAGCCCCAATTTGTGGAGAATATCGATCTGCTCATTTTTGGAGAGTTCCTGCATCACTTCCGTCAATTGGCGTATTGTCAGAAACAGCAGGAATTTATTGCGGTGCTTGTCCGGCAGATGCCGGTACTGTATGGCCATATCATATGGCTGAAGTTCTTCCAGGATGTCCTGAAATTCATTTATCTTGCCTTCTTTTAAGGCCTTTATCAAAGCCAATGTGATTTCGTCTTCAAGCAATGCTACGGACATATGGTTCACTCCTTTTGTTCAGGAAATACAGAAATCCTATTGTTGATTATTGCGTTAAATCTTCATTTTGAAAAGGGGTAAAAAAAAGATAGCGTAATTGAATTATTTGACATATAATAATGAAAATCTGAAAAAGGCAAACTTCACCGAAAGGGAAGGACGCAAAGCCATGAGCCTAACCGTTGAAAAACGCAAGGTTGCCAGGTTGCCTGGGTCTCGTTCTATGAGCCACGGCTGACAGAACGGGAGGATACGGGGAAATGAAAAAACTAATGATGGCGGGTGTATGGTTGTTGTTTATGCTGACACAAAATGGTTTTGATGCACAAGCTGCCGAGATGGATGTAAAAGCCACCTGGTTATGGAATCCATGGATGATCTACAGCGATGAAGCGGGCACACTCGCTTTTTTGGAAAGTAAAGATGTCAATAAAGTCTACGTGCAGATTGATGCCGATATTCCGGTCAGTGTTTATCGAAGCTTTATCGAAAAAGCGGGAGTTGTCGGCATGGCCATCTATGCATTGGACGGAGCTGCTGATTGGGTAGCGCCAAAAGGCTTTAGCAAACAGGATCGGTTGATGTCTTGGTTATCGGTTTATCAGCAAGGATCTGCGCCGGATCAAAAATTTGCTGGTGTCCACCTGGACGTAGAGCCATATCTGTACAGCGGATGGAATACCAATCGGGCAGCGACAGTCAAGTCTTATCAAGCTCTGCTGATGAAAGCCAAAACCAGCACGGCTGCATTGAACTTGCCGCTCGAGGCAGATTTGCCTTTCTGGTTCGATGAAATCTCTTATAAAAATACCTATGGCAACGGCGTACTCGCCAAATGGGTGATCGCCAACACGCACAGCGTCACCTTGATGGCCTATCGCGATTCGGCAGCTAGGATCATGGAGCTCGTGAAAAATGAAATCGCCTATGGAGAAAAGTATGGCAAAAGAGTAGTGGTGGGAGTTGAAACAGGCCAAACCGATGAAGGGGATGGCATTTCTTTCTATGAAGAAGGAGAAGCCTTCATGGACGGAGAACTAGCTGCAGTATCCGCCTATTATGCCGAATCAAAAGGATTTGGCGGCATCGCCATCCACCACGTAGACAGCTGGAAAACGATGTCCCCATAAAGAGAAACTTCACTCAATGGGCACTATCCATTGAGTGTTAGTTGATCCAATCGGACTTTTACGGACAGTGACTCCCACTTGAAGAGAGGGAGTCGTACTGACCGTTAAAGCGGGATAAAGAGAAACTTCACTCAATGGGCACTATCCATTGAGGAAAAGAAGAACATAGACTAAGAACGCCGCGTCCTGCGGCAATGTCTATGTAACTGACATCCTGCCGGCCCGATCCAATCGGACTTTTACGGACAATGAATCTCCTACTTGAAAAGTTGGTGATAGCCTTTCCGTTGAGACAGGATAAAAAGACGTTAAACAGCAAGGGGGGCCCGTTCGGCTGAACTTTGCTGTTTTTTTCTACCAGTTAAAAGAGATGAAATATGGTATAATATCCATAAATTATCAGCTATCATGATTTTTTTGAAATATTTGTATGAAATAAAAATGATACAAGATGGCTCTGAAAAGGAGATTTTTTTTATGATAGAAATTTTTATATGGGTCGTCTTCAGTTTGTTGGGCATTCAATTGCTGATTTTAGCTTTGCTAATTGGCTGGAAAATGAAAAATTTAGCTGCAGAAAATGAGATAAGAAAAACGATGGAAACGCTAAAGCCTGACTTCAGGAAATATATAGAAGGGACAAAGCGGGTTGAACCAACTTTGCCTACTGCAAAGAAAAATCATTTCAGATTCATGGAAACCATGCTTGATGAATTTTTAGGTGAAAATTTTCAGGAAGAACAGAAAGCAAGAATTCACCTCCTAGCAGACAAACATTTAGCGGAGTATTACCGCCGTGCCTTAAAGAAAGGGCAATGGGCAGAGCGCATCAATGCCTTGTATTTTATCGAAGACTTTCGGCTTTTTTCTTTGAAAGAAGATGTTTATCAGCATTTCATGAAAATCAGCAAACGGGATGAAGAGTTTCGTCAATGCATCCGTGTCTGCGCGACATTGCAGGAAGTGCGGCTGATGAATGCGGCCATCGAGAGCGGCGAATTGTCATTTGGTATGATCAAGGAATTGCTGTACCGTCTGGATGAGAATTTATTAAAGACGACGCTGGATCGGATGCAATTAAAAGAGGACATTTCAGAAAATATGCTTCACGCCTTCATCACATTCAGCGGAGAACACCAGATTGATATGCTCTTCCCATTTGTCGAAAAGAAGCTGAGGGATGAGCGCAAGGAAGTCCGCTTGAAGGCCATGAGCAGTTTGTGCGATTACAAAAAAATGGCAAACCCTGCTATTCTTCCGGAATTCTTTGATTCGGAATACTGGCAAGAGCGGATGTACGCAGCTAAGCTAACGGGCGCATGTCATTTTGAGCAATATAAACAAAATCTGGTCGACCTGCTGTCGGACAATGTGTGGTGGGTACGTTTTGCGGGTGCTGAAAACATCAAAGTCTTTAAAGGAGGTAACACAATGCTTGAGCAGGTGGTGACTGATCACACGGATGCATATGCCAGGGATATCGCCAAACATATGCTGACAAGGGGAGGCGGGAACCTCACATGAGTGGAACCGGAATCACATTATTCATCGAAATTATTTCCTGGGCAATAATTGGTTATATGCTCGTCGCTGGAGCGATTTACTTGCTTCTTTTTCTGGTCGCCAGCCCGAAAATAAACAAAGAGAAAAAATTGAACCGTCAGGAACAAATCGAGGAAATGTCTATTAACAAAGACACCTACCCAATTTCCATCCTGGTTCCCGCTTACAACGAGGAAGCGGGAGTAGTCAGCACGGTCCGTTCGTTATTGAATTTGAATTATCCTCAATACGAAATCATTGTGGTCAATGACGGTTCTACTGATAGGACCAGTGACAAAGTGCGGGTCCAATTCAAGATGGAACCGATTGAGCTGGCTATTCGGACTTATTTTAAAACAGGGGAGATTAAGCGGGCCTATCGCTCAACCCTTCACCCTAACTTGTTTTTGATTGAAAAAGAAAATGGCGGGAAGGCGGATGCCTTGAATGCAGGAGTCAATTTTTCCAGATATCCGTATTTTGCGGCAATTGATGGTGATTCGATCTTGGAACAGGATGCGTTGCTGAAAACCATGAAACCGATTGTTGATTCCAGCGGGATGGTGACAGCGACAGGCGGGACCGTAAGAATCGCCAATGGCTGCAAGATTAACCGCGGTGTCATCGAGCAAGTGGCGCTGCCGAAAAAGCCACTGGAAGTCATGCAGATTATCGAATACTTCCGCGCTTTCCTGATCGGACGCCTTGGCTTTAGTCGTGTTAATATCCTGCTGATCATTTCGGGTGCGTTTGGTGTCTTTGAGAAAAGCCGTGTCATTAAAGTGGGCGGCTATAAAACTGATACCGTCGGTGAAGACATGGAATTGATTGTCCGTTTGCACCGATCCATCAAAGATGAAAAATCAAAACAGCGAATCGAATACATCCAAGACCCGGTTTGCTGGACAGAAGCACCAAGCACTGTAGCATCCTTGCGTGCACAGCGTATCCGCTGGCAAAGAGGCCTTGCAGAAACGTTATGGACGCACCGCGGCATGATGTTCAATCCGAAATACAGAGGAATCGGGTTGTTTTCGATGCCTTATTACGTCTTTATTGAACTGTTGAGTGCTGTCTTTGAAGTGATCGGCTATTTCATCATTATCGGAGGCTTTACGTTCTCCTTTATTGAGACGGATATTGCCATTATTATGCTGTTGGTGATGGTGCTGTACGGTTCCCTTTTGTCTGCGCTCGCCGTGCTGCTGGAGGAGTGGACTTATCATAAGTATCCAACCGTCAAAAGTATCCTCGTTCTCTATGCTTATGCACTGACGGAGACGTTTTGGTACCGTATTCTGATGAATTTCTGGCGTGTGCAAGGTCTGTTTTACGCTTTCAAGAAAAAATCAGTATGGGGAGACATGGAACGGAAAGGTGTCTTCTCAGATGACGAACAAAAAGAAGGAAGTCTGTAAAACGTAACGGGTTCTGTTACCTATCGCAAACATTAAAAATGTAAGTAAAATTGACTATCAAATTATATGCTGATTTGGTAGTCAATTTTTGTTGATATAAAAGGGTCTTATGTAAAAATTACATTAAATTTGCAGGGATACAACAGCTGTTGTATCCCTGCATTTTCTATTACAAATCAGTACGAAATTTGCTATACATTAAACTATCGGGGAGGTTAAGGGAAACTATAAAATTGTAACTTCAAAAGAAATATAACGTCTAATATATCGGAGGTGTATCTATGAAAAAGATTTTATTAGTAATGATTTTTGGATTTCTTACAGTAACAGGTTGCTCTTTTGTTGATAGAGATTCAGAGAATGAAATACAAACCTCCAATGCATGGGTTTATTCATTCGTTAAATGGGAGAATGGAAATTATGTTGTTACAGAAGAGGAAGTTAAAGAAGAAAAAATAGGTGCTAAAATTGGCGAAGTTACTTCCTATTATGACCAAGAAAGTTCTGACACAAGTGGGAACTTCTCTAATAAATATGAAGAAGGAACAAAGTATTATGAAATCACCGATATTAACCAAGAGGAAGCAATAGCTGTAAAAATCCAAGAAGGAAAGTTTATTAAAGCTATTATTTCCGATAAATGGGAAGAAGCAAATTAAGTTTGTGCAATCATGTACTTAAACAATCTGGTGCTTTAGTTGAAGAGGATATAAAATATTAGTTTTGACTCGGTTCTTAATTGAACTGGGTTATTTTTTTGCAAACAAAAAGCGCTGCAAAATACAGCGCAATTTTCTATACATTTTTACTTGCAACTTAGTATGCAAAGTAGAGTTTTGCGATAAGTGACGGAACCCATTACTGTAAAAGACTTTCTTCTTTTTGTATAGTTTGGTTTGCATCACTTTATGTCGCCGAAGATATCCTGAAGAATATAATACGATTGCTTCAGCCGCTCTTCGGATTGTGGCAAACCCCATGTGTCCCATGTATATTGAGCCACTTGGTCCGCATCGAAGGTTTCGACGGTTTTTCCATCTTGTCCGGTTAAGTTTGCTGCAACATTCAGCCCTCCAATCGTTTCGGAAGCTTCGATGCCGTCTTTCTGCAAGTTGCCGATAAATTCCCGCTTAGCTGGATCTTTGGCATTCAGTAGCATCCAAGGAATTCGGATTTCCATGATTCCAGTCTCTTTGTCGTAGTAGTAATCGTTTAAGGAGTCATAGTCCTTATGTTCTGGATTGGCGATGCCGAAACGGAAGATACCTGTTTCGTAAGAATCGAATGGAACTATTTCACCAGTGTCGGGACGCACGAATGCTTTATTCAAGGCCAATCGAATTGGATGGAAAGTCGATTCGATATTTTCTTCTGCAGGAATCATCTCTAAGCGTTCGTGATAGTCATAGTAGAAGCTGTCGTAATCTCCTGCCACCTTCAGCTGTGCTTGTTCCAAGTCCTCAATCTTCAAATGGAAGTCCGCAAGAAACTCCGTTTTTTCCAACGCATCAACTGCGATGCCTTGATCTTCACGGACGCTAAAGTACAGGTTGAAATCCTGTTCGGTCCACCAGTTTTTATGGGTAAGGTCGAATTGGGCTTTGATGTAGACATACCGCTCATCCGAATCCAGCGCAAGCGTTTTAAGGGCACCGTCATTCTTTTCGTAAAGGATTTGGCCATCCTGCCAATCGTCCATGCCGTCGACTTTCACTTTATGGCGATCAAAACTCAGCAGGCCGAATTGCTGCTCGTTTGTTTGGGCATTAGACCAGAAGGGCCGTTCATCCGGATTGTCATAATCCATTGTATTCCAGGTACGTTTGAACCATTCATCCTGCCAGGTGAAAACCATACCACCAAGCATCCCTTCTTCAAGGATGTCTTCATACATATGGCTGACGATTTGTCCTTGCTGCTGTTCAGAAATAAACCCCTGATTCCAACCGAACGGATTTTCATGGGTCATGCCACGAGAAGCTGGAATGCCGAATTCGGCAATGACAATCGGCATGTCGTGGGAATCATTTAAGTCCTTCAGGTAACCGGCATAGTTATTGAATTCGCCGCGGTGATCCACATATTCCGTGTAACGTTCTTCTAAATTCAGGAAATCAGGATAGTACGGATAGACATGATAGGACGCAAACATGCCGACAGTCTCCGTCACACCTTTTGTTTTGATGTGATTCGGGTCGACGGTTGCCATGTCTTCCTGTTCACTAGGTTCTGCAGGTTGATCGATATTGTCTGTCGTTACCCAGTTGGTGAAGCTGAGAGGGCGCATACTTTGGTATTCGTCCAACTCATACTCAGCAAGGCTGTCTAATTGCTGCGCCAGCCAATACTCCATCGGATTGGCACCTGCCGTGTATACGTGGTTGCCTTGATAGTCGCCCAGGTCGGGATAATCAAGCTCCATCTGATGAACCGTAAAAGGGAACCACTCGATGCCAATCATCCAGCCGATAACGTAGGAGGAGATATCCGTCTTATAAGTTCCATAAGCATGTCCTGGTTCCTGTTCTACGATCGCATCGCCGTGGATGACGTCTACGATTTTTTCGACTTCAGTCTGAAAGCGCTCGGTGATTTCAGGAGTAAAGGCATCTAAGGTCTCTACCAAAGGCTCTTCGTCAATCCAGACGCCGTGATACAGGTAAAGCGGCTCTTTTGCGCTGGCATTGTAAGCGGCAAACGCTTCATAGAAAGCTGGTGGGTGAAGCGTATAGACACGGATTGCATTGGCGTTCATCTCACTGATTGCTTGAAACCAGCGGTCATATTCCTCACGCGTAATTGCTGCTTCTCCGGGGAACGTTCCCGGTTTGGCCATTCCCATATTGACGCCTTTAATGGTGAACGGCTGCCATTCCCCATCCTCGTAGACTTCAAATGCCTGTCCGTTTACACGGGAAGGGTAAGCAATGCCGTCCTTCTCGGCGGCAGTTGCTTTGACCGTTTCAAGATCTTTTTTCTTATCTTCTGTATTTGCTAAAATGGTTTCCATCATCGGTACGTAAGTCTGCCAGTAAAAACTTTTTTCGGCATCCAGCGATTCCGTGGAAACAAACGAACGCAGTTTCGAAAACCCGGAATAGCGGTAGAAGCCCGGAACATCAGCAATATCAACAAAATCTCCTGCAAAATAATAAAGGTCTGCTCCGTGCTTGGATTGATGGAACACGGCCGGGAAGTTCTCGGGGATGCCGGCCGCTTCCAGCTTCTTACTGCCTGCGCTTTCGAGATCCCATCGATAGTCTGCCAAGACCTTGGTGTCTGCAGCTGCCTGGTTAATATCAAACCAATAAGCGAAAGAAGGGCTGTCCGCTAAATCAAACTGGTCAGTGCCTTGTTCGGTGAAGGCAAGGTGAAGTCCGTCGGTGCCGACTTCGCCTGCCTCTTCGGAAAGGACCACGATTTCGCCTTCGTCATCATTGACCAAAACAAATCCAGCACCTTCAAAATTCCATTTCACATCATTTTTTTCATAATTGTCAACAATCCACTGAGGAATTTCCCCTTCAGAAGAATGGAGGTCCGCGAAATGGCGTCCACTCCAGCCGCTCCATTCGAGTCCAAGAAATTCATTCATATCCTGCGCGACTTCTTTGGGAGTGGGGGAGGCAAAGGTATTGAACTCCACAACCAAGTCCGTACCTTGAGACTGAACCTGCTTTTTGATGGTCTGCCATTCGCTCATTTGGAGTCCGCCGGAAATTATGGACGAACTGCCTGGTGTTTTTTCTGCTGATTGCCATGGGAGATCTTCTTCATAGACGCCATAGGAATCCGCCAAGTAAATGAGATCGGTTCCAGACAAATCTTCAGGCAAATCACGGATCGTGTAGCTTTCATCTGTTTCATCGGGAAAAAAGCCGTAATAATCGGCATTTGCCTGGTATGTACCTTGAGAATCGGATACATAGCGGTGGTGATTCAGCAGCCAAGTCAGCCCCTTATGCTCCCGGTAGCTTTCAGTCGGCACCGTCTTATCAATAATCGCTACGTTCAGTCCTTTTTCTTCCTGAAAAAGCCAAACCATAATGGGGAGTCCAAGTAAAATAACAACTGCCAATAGGGACAGAAGCACTTTTTTCATTTATACCACTCTTTTCTATTTGCAGAATATATCTTGGGAATTATTATAGCTTAAAAATTGAATGAAATAAAAAAATTACCTATTTTTGCAAAATAAAAAAAGATCCGACAGAGTCGGATCTTTGCATCGCATTATTAGTTTTGAACGCTGCTTTCTTCCTGATAAACCGGCACCCATCCTTCTGTTGTAACGAAAATGCGAACCGCTACAACTTTTCGGTCATCCGCAAGGGTAAAGTAATGTGTAATGTTTTCAGGAACCGAGATCAAGTCGCCTGGCGTCAGGTGGACTTCAAAAAAGCGTTCGTCTTTGCCCTGGATGATAAAGACACCATGACCGCTGACAATGTAGCGTACTTCATCATCTGTATGGATGTGTTTGCGCTGGAAGTTTTTCAGCAGCTCATCTAGTTTCGGGTTGGAATCTGACAGGGAGATGATGTCCGCTGCTTGATATCCGCGGCGCTGGGAGATGTCATCGACTTCTGTTTTGAATGCTTGAAGGATCTCTTCTTTATCTTCATCGCTTAAATCGAATTTTTCGCGAAGATGCTCGGGCAATTTATCGTTGTCCCAATGTTCATAAACGACTTCCTGCTGCTCTAAAAATACCGCTACCTCTGTTTGCGCTTCGATTGTTTCGTTTGTTCCTTGAATTTTAATGATAGCCATCCTAATCTTCCTCTCTTATTTTAAGTGTAGTTGCACTGCCAATTGGTATTGAAATAAAAACTCACAGGCTTCAAGCAGTTTTTTCGCTTCAAAGCCGTCCCTTCCCCAGACGGTGATGCCATGGTTGCGGATCAGCACTGCTCCTTTATCAGCTGTAATGAAAGCTTCAAACTCTTGGGTGAGCGTAGGGATATCCGCGTAGTTGGGGATGATGGGGATAGTCAGTACCGCATCCTCTTTCCATAATCCGAAGGCCTTGATCAATTCCTGCCCTTGGAAATCGATTTTTCCGGCATCGCCGTATAATTCGGAAATGACATTATTGGCAACTGTATGAACATGGAGACTGCAGCCAGCAACTGTCTTTTTATAAATTGCACAATGCAGCAAAGTTTCTGCAGAGGGTTTTAACAGTGTTTCAACAGCCGGCTGGCCATTGGCGTCAACGAGCAAAAAGTCTTCATTCGTGCGTTTTTTCTTGTCTTTGCCGCTGGCGGTGACCAGGAATTCGAGTGGGTCGTCAGCCACCTTGATGGCAAGATTGCCGCTGGTTCCCATAAACCAGTCACGAATCGCCAGTTCATCTTTGACATCAGCCAGTTCCAGCCATTTTTCATGCAATTCGGTCATAACTTCACTCCTATATATTCATCAACAATCGCGATGACTTCGTGGAAAGTTTCAAATGGCTCATAATCGATGCCAGCCTCTTTGCATTTTTCAGCCAGCAAATCCCTGGCAATGACGAAATCTGCTTCTTTTGCAGCTTCCCAGTCACTGATGGAATCTCCGATAACGATGCTTTTCGTTTCAGTGTCCAAAAGTTCTCGGATGACGGATGGCTTACAGCATCCGCAGCCCTGGCTGGTACAGTTTTCATCGCAGCCATGTGGAAATTCTAGTTTGATGAGATCTCCTGAAAAGTCAGCGCTGTTGCAATAGATATCGTTAAAGGGTCCGAAAGGTTCAAGCAGCGGATAGACGAAAAAATCAATGCCACCACTAACAATATACAAAGGAAGTTGCTGTTTTTTTGCATGGGCGACAAAATCGCTAAAACCTTCGCGTATCTCTGCTTGCTCCAGAACATATGAAATAATTTTGTCTTTTTCCGAAACCGGCAGCAAAGAAAACATTTTCGCAACACCCTCGCGTATCGAGATGGATTGGTCAAGAATCTGGTCTTTGATTAGTTCCCAGCCAGGTGGATCAAATTTCTTCATAATGGCGATGATATTGTCATTAGCTGTAATCGTGCCATCAAAATCGCAAAAAATAATCGGCTTGTTCAATTTGTTCACCCCCATAGCTCAAGTGCAGTTTGCAATTCTTTGTGTTGTTTGCTGGCGGACTGCAAGGTTTCTCCCTGCAGCACTGCGTCAATTGCCTGCCTGAAAGCTTGTCCTCCGCCAACGGCTCCGGCTGGATGTCCATGAACACCACCGCCAGCATTGATAACACTATCAATTCCGTAATCAGCTAATAGTAAAGGCACAAGCCCCGGATGGATACCGGCGGATGGTACGGGGAAGCTGCGTTTTAGTGGACTGTCCCGCGTCAACTCTTTGCCGAGTTCGAGAGCGACTGTTTTCTCCAATGCGACGCTGCCATAAGGTGAAGGAAACAGGGAAAAATCTGCGCCAGCATAACGGATCAATTTCCCAAGTGCGAGCGGTGTAGCGAGACCGTAGAAGGCAGAGGAAGTGAAGGCACCACTGAAGGCGGGGTGAGCCATAAGCGGCAATCCGATTTCCTCATCTTCAGCTAGTTCCTGTAGCACATCCAGCCCATATGCATGGACGTTGAACAATAAGGCATCGGCTCCAAGCTCGCGTGCTTTTCGTGCTTTTCCTCTCAGTTCGGAAGTTCTGCCTGACAGATTCACCGCATAAAGCGTGCGGTGACCTGTTTCTTCATATACATCATCCAGCACTCGTTTGCCCGTGGTGATACGACTTTCGAATGGGGTCAGCGGATTATCGAATAAAATTTCATCGTCTTTAACAAGATCCACGCCGCCTAATGCCTGCTGGCGTAATTGAGCGGATAGAAAATCCATATCGCGACCGATGACACCTTTGAAAATACTCATGAGGAGCGGCCGTCCGCTTACCCTGAGTGTGTTGCGGATTTCTTCAATCCCGAAGCGCGGTCCAGGAAAATGGCTGAGCAGATCATGGCTGAAATCCAGGTCCAATAGCTTTACTTCGCCATCCAGTGACAATTTGCCGAAAACGGTGGTCAGGATGGCGGGCAAGTCAGCTGAGAAATTAACGCTTGGGTAGGCAATCGCAAGTTCTGCCTTTATCAGATCCGGCTTTAGTGGATGGCTATCTCTTTCGAATTCCTCGACGGAAACCACATTTCCCTTATGGTGTTTCAATTGTTCCTGTTCAAGCAGCGGCAAATCTGTCCAGGAACCGATAGTCAGTCCCAAAGCGATGCCTTCTGCCTTTTTTTCGAACGAACCAGGCTTTCCGTACACTTGATAAGTAGCGGTCAACACGCTCATTTGTTCCACACTCCCATATAAATTTTAAAAAATAAAAACCTCTTCAAATAAGAAGAGGTTAAGGGCGTTAACAACTTCTTATTTCTCAGCCATCGGTTCTGGCTGCAAGAATTAGCACCGTATCCATTATTGGACCGGTTGCCGGGTATCATAGGGCTTGTCCCTCCACCTGCTCTGAATAAGAAAGATATGAAATTGGGTAAGTCGGTTTTATAGGTTCAACGATTTCCGTGGTAAGACTAAACATCTGGTTCTGCAGAGAAGAAATCGCTTCAGACGGACGCTTTCCGCGGGCATGGCCTCTGCCGCTTCCTTTGCTGCGCTCAGTCCAGTGGCTCGTGCTCATGCTATTCCCGCAGGAGTCGCCGCCTTCCACTCTTTCTTCCAAGATATCATTAAAACATAATAAATATCAATGAATATAAAATCATTTTAAATATTACTTATTAGGAGATGGAGCAAACCAACGGAGACTCCTGCGGGAACAGCTCAGCGACATAAAAGAAATCCACTCGGGCGTTAAGCCCGAGTTAGTTCAGCGCAAGCCCGCGGAAAGCGTAGTTGGGTTGCGGAATCTCATATTGAATACAGTAAAGTAATTCTGATTATTTCATGCGCGTAGAAATCTGTCAACTCCGTTGTCGCAAAATTGGTTTTATTGAAAAATTGGATTGACAGCAAATTCTGAATCGTGATAGGATTCGTTTCATAACTCAATAGCAAGACAAGTAGTACTCTTATCAAGAGCTGGCAGAGGGATTTTGGCCCGATGACGCCCAGCAACCGACCGTAATACCGTTGTGAGACGGGGCGCTTTGGCGCCAGGGTGAAAATCCTGCAAGGCACGGTGCTAATTCCATCAGAAATTTATTTCTGAAAGATAAGAGGCATGGAATCTCTTATTCTGGCCTCTTTCTTTTTGAAAGAGGCTTTTTATATTGCAGATGAAAGGAAGATAAATGATGACTCTTACTGTTCCAACTACTTATAAGGCATTAACCGAAGCGACAGCCATCGCATTGGCGAAAACGGTCTACACATTTGACCACGCGGCTCAATTGACTTGCCGGGAAATCGGTGACGGCAATTTGAATTATGTTTTCCAAATCGAGGATACTGAAACAGGCAAACGGATAATTATCAAGCAGGCATTGCCCTATGCCAAAATCATAGGCGAAAGCTGGCCGCTGACATTGAAGCGTGCCACGATCGAAGCCAACGTCTTAAGAAAACACGGAGAATTTGTTCCATCATTGGTACCGGCTGTCTATGCGACGGATGAAGAGCTGGCCATTACCGTGATGGAGGATTTGTCCCACCTGGAGATTGTGCGGGAAGGCTTGATCAACG
The DNA here is from genome assembly GCF_001687565.2 of Planococcus antarcticus DSM 14505. NCBI lineage: Bacteria > Bacillati > Bacillota > Bacilli > Caryophanales > Caryophanaceae > Planococcus > Planococcus antarcticus. Next base: position 3,637,854 of record NZ_CP016534.2, on the reverse strand, counting down.
GACAGAATTTCCCGAGGTTGTCGAAGGATATTGGCGAATACCTGGCACTGACTTTATTCCATACATCGGATTACGGCTTGCATCCTTTTGAAAAAAAGCGCTTGGCCGCCGAGTTTTCCAATCCGGAGCTATGCAAAATTACAGAAGACCTCATTTTTACAGATCCGTTCTTCGACATCGATACCAATGATTACGAACCCCAGCTTCAGTCGGCGGCAGAAGCGATTTGGAGCGATCGGAAGCTGCAGCTGGAAGTTGCTAAATTAAAGAAAAGCTTTTTGACCGAATCGGAAGCCTTGCTGCACGGCGACCTTCACACAGGCAGTGTTTTTGCGAGCCAGACGGAAACCAAGGTAATTGATCCGGAGTTCGGTTTTTACGGTCCGATTGGGTTTGATGTCGGCTTGTTCCTAGCCAATCTGATTTTCCAGTCTATCACACGAGAAGGCGAGAATCGCCAAGTCATTGTGGATGATATTGGAAAGACATGGGAAGTATTCGCTTCTTCATTCGGCGAGTTATGGAACAAGCAGAGCGTTGAATCGTTCAGGGCGACAGAAGGCTACCTGGAGTATGTACTTGGTAAAGTACTGACAGATGCGACCGGTTTTGCAGGATGCGAATTGATCCGCCGGACAATCGGCTTGGCACATGTCAAGGACCTGGACAGCATCGAAGACACGGAAAAAAGAACCAGCTTCAAGAAGCAGGCGCTTGAGACTGGACGGGCTTTAATCCTGCAGGGTCAGCAGACAGCGTCAATTGACGATTTACTGGAAATTTTGGAGGAGGCGCGCAAATGAGTATTCCTTTGTCCATCAAATGGAATGGCCAGAAACTGACTATCCTGGATCAGCAAAAACTGCCGCATGCCATTGAATATTTGACGCTTGAAATTGTTGAAGACGTTTACGATGCGATTTTCTCATTGAAGGTTCGCGGTGCACCTGCGATTGGCATTACCGCAGCATACGGATTGGCCATCGGAGCCAAGCGGCATGACACGGATTCATTGGAAGCTTTTCAGCAATATGTCGAAAAAGATGCAGCGTATTTGAATTCCTCCAGGCCGACTGCGGTCAACCTCGGCTGGGCACTCAGCCGCCTGAAAGACAAGGTTCGGGAGGCAAAGAACGTACCGCAAGCAAAGCTGTTGCTGCTGGCGGAGGCAGTGGAAATCCACCAGGAAGATGAAGCGTCCTGCCGCAGCATCGGCGAGCATGCACTGGTGTTGCTACAGGGGCAAACGCGGGTCATGACCATCTGTAACGCTGGTTCGGTTGCCACTGCGAAATACGGCACTGCGTTAGCACCGTTTCATCTTGGTAGCGAGCGTGGTCGCGGGTTTGAAGTGTTCGCGTGTGAAACCAGGCCAATTTATCAGGGCGCGCGCCTGACGGTATGGGAGCTGCAGCAGTCGGGGGTAGATGTCACGTTGATCACCGACAGCATGGCCGCACACACCATTGGAACCAAAGAGATCGAAGCCATCATTGTCGGCGCCGACCGCATCGCAGCCAATGGCGATACCGCCAATAAAATTGGAACTTATAATTTAGCCTTACTGGCTGCCGCATTCAGCATTCCGTTTTACGTGGCAGCACCGGTTTCGACCTTTGATCTGTCAATTGAAGACGGTACCGCTATTCCAATCGAAGAGCGCAACCCGGAAGAAATCACCCATACGAACGGGAAGCCGGTAGCGCCTCTTGGGACGAAAGTATTTAATCCGGCTTTTGACGTAACGCCGGCACACCTCATTACTGCCATTATCACTGAAAAAGGCATCATTACTGCAGATTATCAAAAAAACATCTTTGATTTGCTTGGCGCATCTACAGGAAAAGGAGAAAGAATATGAAAAAACAATCCATCTGGCTGCTTGTTGCATTCCTATTTATGAGTATTTTATTGGCTGCATGCCAGCCGCAGGGAAACGTCAGCGAAGAAACGACTGCTTCGGATACCGAGGCTGAAGTTTCAGACCATCCACTTGCAGGCAAGGAAATCGCATTAATCATGCAAATCAACTTAGGAACATTTTCTGCTCAATATATTGCCGGGGTAGAAGAACAGGTTGAACGTTTTGGCGGAAAAGCGACCGTGTTCACCTCTGAAGGCGATTTAGCGAAAATGGCATCCAACCTAGACGCAGCCATCAACCAGGGCGTTGACGGCATCTTAATTGACCACGGAACCAAAGAAGCTTTGAACCAGGGAGTTGAAAAAGCGTTGGAAGCAGGGATTCCGGTAGTGGCGTTTGATACAGGCATCGAAGTGGAAGGTGTTGTTTCTTTGGAGCAGGGCGACCAGCAGATGGCTGAGATGACACTGGATAAATTAGCGGAAGATTACGGTGGCCAAGCTAACATCGTCAAAATCTGGACTGCTGGATTTGCGCCGATGGAAAGACGCCAGATAGCATATGAGAAGTTCCTGACTGACAATCCGGGCATCAAAGAAGTCACGGCTTTCGGTGCTGCGACTAATAACACGGCATTGGATACACAATCACAGATGGAAGCTGTTTTAAAGCAATATCCGAATGAAGGTGAGATCACAGCGGTCTGGGCTTCTTGGGATGAATTTGCAAAAGGCGCTGTCCGTGCCATTGAACAAGCAGGACGTACAGATATCAAAGTGTACGGCATTGATATGAGCGATGAGGATCTGCAATTGATGCAAAAAGAAGGCAGCCCATGGCTTGCTTCTGCAGCTGTCGATCCAGCGGATATCGGACGCATTCAAGTGCGTTATCTGTATCAGCTATTGAACGGTGAACAACCGGAAGAAAAAGTGATCTTGGAACCGGTCTTTGTTGAGGCGGAGAACCTGCCGGAAGAAGCGGTGACAACCGATGAGTTGAGCGAATACGTAGAAGGCTGGGGAGCAAGCGACCAGGGCTACACGGATGACTTGCGCGAATTGGAAGATCAATAAATAATCTTCACCATTTCGAGCTGTCCTGAAAGATGGGACAGCTCTTTTATCAGAAAGGGGCATTTCTATGGTAGAACCTTTACTTTCGATGGCCGCCATTGGAAAGAAATTCGGCACAGTGACGGCGCTTCAAGGAGCGGAATTCCAATTGAACAAAGGGGAAGTTCATGCGATTCTTGGCGTCAACGGTGCAGGAAAAAGCACCTTGATCAAAATCCTGTCGGGCGTCTATCAACAGGATGAAGGATCAATCTACCTAGAGGGCGCCGCCATTCAGCTGGAGTCGACGAGGGCAGCCAAAGAGCAGGGGATCTACTGTGTCTATCAGGAAGTGGATACCGCCATTGTATCCGAGTTGAACGTTGCGGAAAATATCCTTCTTGATACATTTGCAGAAAAGGGAAATTTATTCGTATCCAAAAAGAGGATCAATGAACGCGCCCATATGGTGCTGCACGAGCTGCAGGCGGACACGATCAATGTTCAGCAGAAAGCGGCGAGCCTGACATTAGCGGAAAAGCAGATGGTGCTGATTGCCAGAGCATTGGTCCATTCGGCGAAAATCATTATTTTCGATGAACCGACGGCTCCGCTTTCGATTCGCGAATCGGAAAAACTGTATGCCGTCATCGCGAAATTAAAAGCGCAGGGTGTCGGATGCGTCTTCATTTCTCATCGTCTGCCGGAAGTATTTGAAATCAGCGATCGGATCACTGTCATGCGGGAAGGGACCCTTGTTAAAACCTACGATACGGCTCAGGCCGATCAGGAAGGGGTGATTGAAGCGATGCTCGGTGCAGCACTCAGCCACGAATTGGAGCCGCGGGCGCATGACATTGGAACGGCTTTGCTGGAGGTGGCGAATTTATCGGATGGCCAAAAGCTCAAGGATTTATCGTTGTCGGTTGCAGCGGGCGAAGTGGTAGGAGTCGTCGGACTGGTGGGTGCCGGCAAAACGGAGCTCGCCAAAGCTTTGTTCGGCGGGACCCCTTTAACATCCGGAACGATTAAGCTTGCGGGAAAGAGGGCCAAAATCAAACATCCGGCAGATGCGATCAAGGCGGGAATGGCGCTGATTCCCGAAGAAAGGCGAAAAGAAGGGTTATTTGTTCAGGAATCGCTGGAAACCAATGCGTCATTTCCCAATTTGAAAAAATTCTCCAAGTGTCTTTTGATGGATCGGAAAGCTGAAAAGCACTTTGCCAATGAAATCATTGAGCGGCTGCGTATCAAAACCGGCAGCACAGAAACGCCACTTGTCCATTTAAGTGGCGGGAACCAGCAGAAAGTGGCCATCGGCAAATGGATCTCCCTCGATTCCGCTCTGTACCTGTTTGATGAACCGACCAAAGGCGTCGATATCGGAGCCAAAGTTGATATTTTTAAATTGATTCGCCAATTAGCTGAAAGCGGTAAAGGGTGTTTGTATTTTTCAAGTGAAATTCATGAAGCGATTGGAATTTCCGATCGCATTCTCGTCATGTGCAACGGTCAAATCGTGAAAGAATTGTCACGACAAGAAGCGACCCAAGAAAGGATTTTATGGTATGCAAGTGGCGGAAAAGAAGGACTTGGGGAAAAACAAGAGCTCGGTGAAAGACAACGCAATTCAGTTTCTATTTAAATATGGCGCCATCGCTTTGCTCGTTTTCATTATTTTTTATTTCAGCACAATCAGCGATGCCTTTTTTACATACGGTAATTTCTCGGACATCCTGCGCTCCATTTCCATTGTTACGTTACTTGCTTTAGGCGTGACGTTTACGCTGGTGGTGGATGGCTTTGATCTGTCCGTGGGGTCGACGATGTCCTTATCGACGGTCGTTTCTGCTTCATTGATGGTTTGGTACGATATGCCGCTGTGGCTCGTGCTGATCTTGCCGCTATTGATCGGGGTGCTGGTTGGAGCGGTCAACAGCTTTCTTATTGTGGTCATTGGTATTCCGGATCTGCTGGCGACTTTGAGCATGATGTATATCGTGGCCGGCTTGCACCGAACCTATACGGAAGGCTATTCAATCTATAATAATATGCCGTTGACTTCAGGTGGAACTGCACCAGGGCAATTGTCGGAAGCGTTTCTGTGGATTGGCCAAGGTCAGATACTGGGCTTGCCGGTTCCGGTTTGGATCATGCTGGTAATGGTTCTGGCTTCCTATGTGGTTCTTAACCACACACGCTGGGGAAGAGTGCTCTATATGACCGGCGGAAATGCCGAAGCGGCTACGCTGTCAGGCGTCAGCGTCAAAAAAGTGAAGTTTACGGCTTATGTGGTATCAGGCGTTTTTGCTTCCATGGCAGGTATCCTGTTCACGGCACGTGTGGGTTCGGGGCAGATTGATGCCGGGGCTCCATTGATGATGGAGGCGGTCGCGGCTGTCTTTGTCGGCTACTCGGTTTTAGGAGCAGGCAAACCGAATGCACTCGGCACCTTTTTTGGCGCTGCGGTCATCGGTATCCTGTTGAACGGCTTGACCATACTAAACCTTCCCTATTACGCTTTTGATATCATCAAAGGTGGCGTTTTAGTCGCTGCTCTGGCAGTCACCTATGTTTACGCCAAAAAGAAATTTTCTAAAGCATGACTGCAAAAAAAGGCTGTCGAGAAACTTCTAACAAGCCATGGGTTTCCAAAGCTTACCGCTCGCTTTCGGGCCCACAGGATGTGGGTCATGCAGCAGGCGCGACAGGACGTCGCGTAGCCCTGCTGCCCGGGCTCGCGTCCAAGCCTCCTCGGTCACTTCGCTCCCTGTGGGGTCTCGGCCGTCTCGCAGGAAAGACTTGGCCGAACGCTATTCAGCCAATTTTTTGCGATGCAGCGTGAAACGCTGTAGGAGCAGAAGGGTTTACGAGCGGACGCTTCTCCAAACCATTTTGTGAACTCGTTATTCCTTGAGTGCAGCGGAAGGCGACGACTCCAACGGCAGAAGCTGTGCCCGTGGAACGCGTCCGCCTGCATCGAAATGAAAGCATGAAGACTTTTTCAACAAGCTGAAAAAAGGCTCCTCTTACAGGAGCCTTTTTGTTGTGGTTTTATCTGTCCGGCGTATAGCTGGCGATTAGTACGCCTGCATCGGTTGAACGAATTTCCTTCAGATTGAACATTTTCTGGTCGGCATTTTCCTTGAACAACCGCTTGCCTTCTCCCAATATGAGCGGAAAGGTCATCAGATGCATTTCGTCGATCAAATCATGCTTCAGCAAAGTTTCGATAAGTTCTGCACTGCCGTAGACCAATAGCCGCTGTCCGGTTTTTTTCAGCTTGGCTACTTCTTGCGCTACATTGCTGGTGATCAGGCGTGCATTCCATTCCGTGCGTTTCAATGTGGTGGAAGCCACATACTTCGGCAATTGGTTCATCCTGTTGGCAAAACCCTCTTGATCTTCTGCCGACGGCCATGCTGCGGCAAACCCTTCATACGTCACCCGCCCGAGCAGGAGTGCGTCGCTACGGAACAATAAATTGAGCTGAAATTTGGCTATCTCATCATCCCAGTAGGGCGCAGTCCAGGACGGTTCCTCCATGACTCCGTCGAGCGTCAAATACATCGCTACAATGATTTTCCCCATGATCATTCTCCTTTTTAACTGAAATAAGAGCAGACTGTTCTTTTTCGTGAAAAGCAATATGAAGAAAGCAGGGAGGAGGGACTTGATTCTTCCCATATACTAAAATAAATTCTCGCTCAACTGAAAATATCCTTTAAATTAAGAATATGTACTTAGTATCATTGTATGGATTAATAATAAATTCGACCATTAAAAGAAAAAAAGAACTATTTACCAAAAAATCAACAGTTCTTATGACTTATAAAGTAAACTATAAATACCATATATAAAGAGGAGTGATAGATCGTGCAATGCAATAACTGCTCAGTTACAGCTATCAAATTTGAAATCAAGCTGGAAGGGAAAACCAATCTTTCAGCGTTGCAGACGGTCATAGATCATTTGGAAAGAAGAGGAATTGAAATCAGCAGTAGAGGCGATAAGCTGCAGATGGATGAAGTAGGTGCCAGGGAATTTCTGGATTTTTGTAGCGATTTGCTGGATGTGAGTCAAGTAGTGTTTCGCATCAATCAGGAAGCCTGGCAGCCATTGGACAGGATGGCTCAGGTTTTCGAAACGGAATGGATAGATGACGTCATCGCAAACGAACGGCTTACCTGCCATTATCAGCCGATTGTGGATACGGATGAAAACATTTTTGCCTATGAAATGCTGGCACGTTTTCAAAACGAAGACGGTTCGATGATCTACCCGAATGAAATTTTTCCGGCGGCCAAAACCCGCGGACGTTTGTACGCATTGGACCGGGTTTGTAGAATGACTGCTGTGAAATATTCAGCTGCACTAAAAGGGGAAAAGGCGTTCATTAACTTTATCCCTACTTCCATTTATTCGCCCGAGTTTTGCTTAAGTTCAACAATTTCTTTGTCTAAGAAATTAGGCGTTGATCCAAAGTTACTGGTATTTGAAGTGGTAGAAACGGAAAAAGTGGATGACCTTGACCATTTGAAAAAAATACTGACGTATTATCGGGAAAGAGGATTCGATTACGCATTGGATGACGTGGGCGAAGGCTACAGCACCATTGAGATGCTGGCAGATATGAAACCGAAGTATATGAAGCTGGATATGAAGTTTGTCCAGGATGTTGCGACAGATTTAGAAAAGCAGAGAGTCGCCAAGAAATTCTTGCGGAAAGCCCTTGAAATCGGTTCTATTCCATTGGCGGAAGGCATTGAAACGCGCCAAGACTTTGAGTGGCTGAAGCAGAGCGGGTATCAATTATTCCAAGGCTATTATTTTGGTAAGCCAGCAGCATTGCCTTTGTACGAACAGCACGTAAAAGCGTAAAGTAAAAAGCCGACAATTGCGATGGTTGTTGGCTTTTTTTTATTGGAAACCCGTATACTGAAGAAATGGTGAAAAAGAAACTGAAAGAGGGCCGACTAGCGTGATATCTTTTATTTTGACCTTAGAAGAATGCTGAAAACTGTTTCCCATTGATCCGAAATAAGGAGTTTCAAGTGTTGCTTGGATTGACCGTTATGATCTTATTATCAGGTACTATTTTTTATTCGATTATGGAAGGTTTCTCTGTAGTGGACGTGCTGTACTTCAGTGTGGCAATCCTGACGACAGTCGATTCCGAAACACTTGAGCCAGTGACAGATTTCGGAAAAATTTTTACGATTCTTTATACAATTACGGGCATCGGTGTCATGTTGAGTTTAATCTTGAAAGTATCGATGCAGATGCGCAATAAGCAAAAACAGCTGGAAATGAAATAAATGCAACCGTTCAAAGTGATCAAGGTGTTCGGATCAGCAGAACGCATTAGACCGATGCTTTCAGGCAAATAAAAACACAGTAAGCTTCGCAATGAAGTTTACTGTTTTTTTTGTCTGTCATTTTTTTAATAGCAAATAGATAAAATAAGGGGCTCCGATCAGCGCAGCCATGATGCCTGCTGGAATTCCGGATGGTTCAAGCAGGTTCCGGCCGACGGTATCTGCCAGCAGCAGGAACCAGCCACCAATCAGGATGGCGAGCGGCAGGAACAGTTGATGGCGAGGACCGACGATGGCTTTTGCAATATGTGGCGCCATCAGGCCAATAAACGCAATCCCGCCGGTAACTGAAACAGCTGAAGCAGCCAAAGCGACGGCAGCCAGCAACAGGACCAGTCGTTCTTTTTCAATGGAAACGCCGATGCCTACAGCGACAGGGTCACTAAGACCAAGAACATTCATGCGGTTAGCTTTATATAACGTAAACGGAATCAGCACCAACAACCACGGAACAATGGCAACGATAAACGGCCAATCCGCTCCCCAAACACTGCCGGCCAGCCAATTGGCAATAAAATCAACTTTTTCCGGTTCAGCAGAAGAAATTAACACAATCATGACACCAGACAATGCCATGGAAAAGCCGATTCCGACAAGTACTAAACGGATAGGTTACAGTCCTGTACTGCGAGAGTACGAAAATACATAAATCAAAACAGCCGTCAAAAGTGCTCCACCAAAAGCAACAACGGGCAGTAAGTAAGCAAAAGCGCCAACTTCTACAGGAATAAATAAGAAGAACACTGCAATGGCGACACCCGCTCCGGAGTTGATGCCGATAATTCCAGGGTCCGCGAGGTCATTGCGTGTGATGCCCTGCATCATGGCTCCAGACACTGCAAGAGCGGAACCGACAAAGATGGCGGCAATCTCGCGCGGCAACCGTATTTCCCGAATGACTCCGATGCCGTCACTGGAACTGGTTAAAAATAACGCCAGTCCTACTTCTTTCAGGCTGATATCCGCAGCCCCGAAAATCAACGAGACGATAAGTGTCAGTACTAGTAAAAGCAGGCTTAAAATAAATTTAATTGGAAAGGGAATTTTAGGGCTCATAGATCATCATCTTTTCCTAAGAATAAAAGAGAAGTTCTAAAATCAGAATTTCTCTCCTTTAGTATAGAAGTTCGTATTCATTAAATTAAAAATGTGCCTTGTACATATCGCTGCAGCCGAACACTTTGAAGTATCCAATCTGAATTACACGGTCAAATCACTGGAACGCTTTAAAGACAAGACGGTCCTCATCTCAGGAGGCGGAAATTCGGCAATCGACTGGGCCAATGAGTTGGAGCCGATTGCCAAGCAAGTTTACGTCACTTACCGCAAGCCGGAACTTGCAGGACACGAGGCACAGGTGACACAATTGATGAACGGATCAGCCATTTGCTGCCTCCATACCCATATCACCCGCCTGATCGCTTCCGATAATCGGGACGCCATCGAGTTTGTCGAACTGACTCATGAGCAAACAAAAGAAGTTCAAGTGCTGCCGATCGACGAAATGATCATCAATCACGGCTACGAACGAGATATTAGTCTACTTGGGAACAGCCCATTGAACATTAACATTGCTGCCGGTTATTACATCGCAGGCACCGAAAGCAGTGAATCTTCAGTGTCTGGCCTCTTTGCAGCGGGTGACATCCTCCACCATGAAGGGAAACTGAATTCGATTGCCGGGACATTCCACGATGCGGCAAATGCAGTCAATAAAGCCAAGCATTACATTCAGCCGGATGCCAACAAAATCGCGATGGTATCCTCTCATAATGAAGTATTCAAAAAACGAAACAAGGAATTGGTCAAGCAATTGCTGGTGTAGGAAAGAGCCTTTCGAATTGTTTCAGGCAGCCCGAACAGAAGTATAGAAGGCTGTTAAGAAAATTTGGAGGAGGAATTGGCAATGGAATTAAAAGATTATGGAGCAGTATCGTTTGTCGTAAATATCGATGAGACAACTAAGCAAACTGACATATTCCGCACTGCATTATGGACAGGAAAAAACCTGCAGGTAACCGTAATGAGCATTAGAGTGGGGGATGACATCGGCCTCGAAGTCCATCAAGGCGATCCATTCCTGCGAATCGAAGCTGGAAAAGGGCTTGTCCAGATGGGCGAGAGCGAAGATGACCTTACATTTGAAGAAAATGCCGAAGATGATTATGCCATCATGACTCCAGCAGGAAAATGGCATAACGTTACAAATAAGGGCGATAATCCGTTGAAAATCTATTCGATTTACGCACCGCCTGAACATCCACACGGCACGGTTCATGAAACTAAGGCAGTTGCTAAAAAAGCAGGACAGGAAGAATAAAAGAGTAAAAAAGTAACAAGTTTTTTGAAGCACAGAATAATTCTTCATTAAAATTATATGCAATATAAACGAAGATGCACCTCTTTAAGAGGTGTTTTTTTTTGCTTAATTTACATATGTTGAACTTAAGAATCATCCTTTTATAAACCGCTTCGGCTGCTTTGGGTATGGCTCCCGCGATAAGTCAGAAAAGAGCACCTGTCTTATCGCTTCGCCCAGCTCCTGGACGCGCCTGCGCTGATAGGTTTCCTTTTTGAAGGGTAATCCTATGTTTTTTCACTAACATAACTAGCCGTTGTAGTTTAGAATGTCGACGATGAAAACTTTTAAGCTTAATCTGACTTTACACTTAGTGTAATGATATTTAAAAAGAACAAATAAATTTAAAGGATATAAAAAAAGACATGCAATAAACTAATAATTAATACCTTGTATTATAGAGTATTATAAATTATATTAATAACGAGGAGTGTGGAAATGGATATTAATAAAGAGGTATTAAAAGGGCATATCGATACATTAATTCTTTCTCTTTTACACGGAAGAGATATGTATGGATATGAAATTGCCAAAATCGTACGTGAAAAAAGCGAAGAACAATTCGAACTAAAAGAAGGCACACTGTATCTGTCTTTAAAGCGACTAGAAAAAAACAAATGGATCGCTTCTTACTGGGGGGATGAACAAGGGCCGGGTGGAAGAAGAAAGTATTATAAACTCACATCTCTAGGCAGAGAAGGCTATATAGAAAAGCGTTTGGAGTGGAAATTTGTCAAAAAACTCATGGATTCATTTTTAGAAGGAGGAGAAGAAGTGTGAAACAAATAGAGGCTTATGTTGAAGAAGTGTATCAGGGTGTCAGTGGAAATAAAAAAGAGATGAACGAATCAAAAGCAGAAATGAAAACACACTTATTAGAAGCAGTTCACGAATTAAAATCGGAAGGGAGACCAGAAAAAGAAGCCATCGAAGTCGCGATTGAACGATTTGGCGGAAAACAAGAAATGCGTTATGTTGTTAGCGAATTATTTAAAGCACAAAAGATATTTGCTAAATGGATGTTATCTTTCGCAATAGCAGTTCTAATTTTGAGTTTAACAGCGTTCGGCTTTCTTTCTGCATTCGAAGCTGAAAATTCTAGTGAAAATTCTGAAGTTGCATCAGCTGTACTGAAAATCCTGAAAAGTAGTGGTCCACTTACAGAGTCAATGAAAGAGGAAATCACAACCTTGATCGACGGGACAGACCAAATCTCAGAAGTGAAAATCTATAATATCAGTGACATAGGGCCAAATTCCGTAATTGGCTATGTGGAAAAAACAGCACCCCAATATCAATACAACAAATCCGTTTGGTCTCCAGTCTGGCTGTTGGCAAATTTTTACCCTTATGGAGTTGACGATGGAAATCAATGGTACGTTGAATTGAAAACTAGGCTTATAGGCAACTGGATGGGAATCATTGTGTTTTCAGGATTAGCCGTCTATGCAACATTATTTACAATTTGGACAACAATCAACGCGTATCATCATAAACGATTAAGTATCGCTTGGATTATCGTATTTGCTTTATTTAATATTGCTGGATATTTAGTTTACATTTTAATAGTTAAGAGAAAGGCAACTTTTAACTAGCATTTTCTACGAAACAAGATGGTTAAAAATAACTGTAGAAATTTGAGCACTTCTGATAGTGACCCTATCAATTATGGATAGTTTTTCTAAAGGGCACTTAAATTTGAACTGCTATAGAATTGTTAGATATCAATCTAACAATTCTATAGCAGTTTTTTCATTCTTAAGTTACTATCATGACACTTAGAAGAAAGAGCGGAAGGCGGCGACTCCCGCGGGATAGCGAGACAGCCGAGAAGACTTGGCGCTCGCCCGCAGGAAAGCGTCCGCCTAGAGCGATTTCTTTACACCCTCTCTTCTGAATGAAAGAAAACTTCTTTCATTCAACTTCTCCAATTACTTATAAGCCAAAGCAGCATCCTCGCGCTCTTTTTTGCCGTGCATCATATAATACAGGACTGCAGTAGCCAGAACCGCAAAGCCCAGAATTCCATACAAAGAACTATAGCCAATTAGCGGGATCACGAAGCCCAGCAGGTACGGGCCAAAGCCAAGACCTGCATCCATCGAAATGAAAAACGTCGAAGTGGCAAGACCCATCCGGTGAGGTGGCGTCAACTTGACTGCTATGGCCTGTGCCGTTGACTGCATATTGCCGAAGCCAAAGCCGATCAACGCACCGGCTACCAGCAAACCTATACTGCTGCTCGAGAGGCTTAACAAGAACAGCCCAGCTGCAAAGACGGCGAATGCCGGATACATGATGAAGTTTGCACCTCTCAAATCCATCAGTCTTCCGGTAAATGGACGTGACACCAGTATTGCCATAGCATAAACCAGGAAGAAGTAGCTGGCAGCACCCACCAAATTCTCTTCCATAGCGTAGAAGTTGATAAAGGACAGAACACTGGAATAGCACAAAGCAATCGCCAGACAAACGAGTGCGATCGGCGCAGCCTTCGGTTCGACATAATCGGAAATGTTAAACCCTTTCGTTTCGTCAGTGACAGGCGGAGCGGAAAACGGAGGTACATCAAGAAACAGAGACACAATCAAACTGATCACACCAAGAGCTAGGCACAACGCGAAAATCATTTCATAGCTGCTGTACTGGCTCATCATTAACCCGATGAACGGTCCAAAAGCAGTTGCCAAAGTCGCACTTAGGCTAAAATAGCCGATGCCTTCTCCCTTGCGTCTCATCGGAATGATTTGGGCAACAATGGTTCCAGCTGCCGTACTGGCTATCCCTAATGTCATGCCGTGGAGAAAGCGGTTGAGCATCAGAAAAGAAAGTCCGAGATTCAGGAAATAGAAGAACGTGGTCAACGTGAACAAAGCGAGACCAATGACCAAGGTCCGTTTACGACCGATTTTATCGATCGTGCGGCCAATGACCAGCCTGCCAGCTAAAGCACCCAGGATGAAAATTCCAGTAACTAGGCCAGCTTCACTAGTTGACGCATTATATTCCTCGACGGCGTACACAGCGATGGTGACCATCAAGAGATAGAAAATGAGGACTAAGAAAAAATTCACCAAGGCAGTGACGATAAAGTCCTTTGTCCATAAAGGGGGTTTTGAAGTATTCAATAGAAATGCTCCTTGCTAAGTAAAGTAATTCATGTGACAGAGGAATAGTTAGGGATAAAAGAAACAGACAGCCAAAAGCAGGCTATCTGTCTGTTTTGCATTAGTTTGAAGTTTTGGCTTCAATAGAGGCAGCGATTTTGGTGATCACCAGTTCACTGCCAAGCATAGGCGATTCTTTTTTCGGTTCATCGCTGTCCGCACTAGCTTCAGGGCGTTTATGGGCTTCTTTGAAGGTATCGCTGGTTTTCCAGGCTTCAAAGTTCTCAAGGGTCTTCCAGTACATATTAACATTCAGCTCATCGTACTCGGTCAAGTTTTGTGTAACCGTCACTTCGACTTTGATGAAGCCTTCCATGTCCTGCAAAGCACCCGGGCGGGCAAAGTTAGGAGCCATTTTTTCTGCGAATCCCAGTTTCATTTTAATACGGTTGGTTACGATATACATCAAGAATCTCTCCTTTTTCATTTGGATTTATGTTGCTTACTGCTGTTAACTTTATCACATTCTGTAGATTGATGTGTGTTCTGTTAATAGTGATCATTTTTTCTATCCAATCTGCTGAGAGTGAATTATAATTTTGAGAATACTGAGAGTGAGGTCATTTGCATGGTGCGACAAAAAGCGACATTTAATTGGGGGGGAGCGATAATCCATATATTGATCAGCCGGATGTTCAGCAATTCAATCATGTGGTGCTTGGGCGATTTGGCGGTAATTCTGCGGCGGGTCAAGTTAAAAATGAAGATGGCTGCCTGATCTGGGTCGATAAGGCAGAGGAATGGAAGCTCGTAATGATTCTGGATGCGCATAATTCGGCTCAAAGTACGGAATTAGTCATCGCGCAAGTTGGAAAACACCAAAACGTAATGGCCTCTCTACTGTCAGGTAAGGTCAGTGTTGATTTTTTAGTAGCATTGAAAGGGTTTTGCTGCAACTGTTCCAGGATCGCAGCTTTATGGAGGCATGTCGGCAAGTGCAGGGGGAGGCGGCTTGTCTGATCGCGATCAGGAAAGGGGAATATCTGTACTGGTTTTCCATCGGTGACTGTCTGTTGTATGCCTTTCACCCCGAACTGGCAGCTTTTGGTCAATACCAGGTCAATCAGCGCCAGTTTTACGAATGGGTCGGACAAGTAAATACCTTTGAACAACAGGTTCCGTCCTTCAGTAGCGGGGTGAGGGAATTGCGGCAAGGAGAAAATCAGCTTCTGTTGACGACAGACGGGTTGGTAGAGTGTCCAGGTGCGGTATTTTCTGAACCCGAGAGCATCTGGCAGCAGTGCAGAGATGCGACGGCGACTGATGGAGTGAGCTCTTTACTCGCAATCATTCAAAAAAACCACGTCCGCGACAGCGCGACTGTGGTTTCGTGGAAAGTGGATGTGTCAGAGCGGGCAAGCTATGCCAGTAATCAGTAGCTTTCACTTTTCGCTAAGTGGACAGTGCAATTATAAAGTGCGCAATCCCATTGGCTTTCGGCATTTTTTAAAATCGTGATGGATGTATTATCCATGGAGGTTTCCTTGAATTTTTCCGGAAGGAGTCCTTGCAGCGTGAGACCAATCAAAGCCCCGTGGCTGACAAGCAGCACACGCTGGCCGCTGAAATTTTCCAGAATGTCCTCGATGCAAGCCAGTCCTCGTTCGGTTGCCTCATCCAGGTTTTCCATCGCCAAATCGAGCTTGCGCCAATCGGTTCCCCATTTTTCAAGACGTTCTTCTTCTGTCGTGCCTTCGATTTTGCCACCGCTTCTTTCACGTAGCCGCGTGTCAAAATGACTGACCGTCAAATCGAGCTCCTTGCCAATGATTTCAGCCGTTTCTTTTGCACGGGACAAATCACTGGAAATGATCAGATCCCAATCTTCTTCTGTTGAAAGACGGTTTGCAAGCGACTCGGCCTGCTGTCGGCCCGTTTCGTTCAACGGAACATCCGAAGAGCCCTGGGCAATGCCCTGTATGTTCCAATCTGTGATGCCATGCCGTACCAAACCAATAGTTGTCAATAAAGCCATCTCCTTTGGTGTGCTACTTAACAGGATAACTGAAATCAGACTTTTAGAAAAGAGATGATGATCCATGATGAATCCACAGGAAGTCTACCGTCAATTGCCGGTAATCGAAACCGGGCGTGTGCTTCTTAGAAAAGTAACGATGGAGGATGCTGCTGATCTGTTTGAGTATGCCTCGCAGCCGGAAGTCTGCAAATACTTGCCGTGGCAGATGCATCAATCGATAGCGGATGCTAAAGTATTTCTGTCCTTTATAATGGAAGGCTATGATCAGCAGTCCAAATTGACCTGGGCTATCGAATTGAAAGAAAGCGGTAAGATGATTGGAACCATCGATTTCATCAGCTGGAGCCTGAAACCCCATAAAGCGGAAATTGCTTATGTGTGATTGCCTCATTATTGGGGGGCGGGCTGATGGCAGAAGCAACAAAGGCACTGCTTTCTTTTGGTTTCAAGAACATGGAGCTGAACAAAGTGGAAGCTCCGATTATGCTGGAAAATAAACAATCGCAGCGACTTGCTGAAAAACTGGGCATGGTGTTGGAAGGTTAGCAAGACAGCATATGATTATTAAAGGTGAATTTGTGGACTTGGCCATGTATGCGGTACTAAAGAGCGAGTTCGAATTAATTAAATAGCCATTTATAAATCTTGCTAGAACCGGCTACTTCGCTTTTTCATGGGCTCGGCTTCGATCTCTTCGTCACTGGCGTTTATTCGAGGCCTTTATACCGAGTTGCTTTGCTGCGTCCCTTTTCTCATTAGCTAGAAAAAAAGCAAGAATTAGTCGGACTCCAGGATTCGAAGCTCAAGCCCGCGGAACGCGTCCGCCTAGAGCGAAGAACAGGTATGAAACACAGTGACTGTCTTATTCACACCTCCACTGTCTGCAAGCTAAGAGGCTGCCAAAAAGGCAGCCTCTTTTATCGGGTTATGCAGTTTTTCGTTTTTTTTCGTTTTTATCAATCACTGTGGCTCCCACCAAATCTCCAGTAACGTTCAGCGCTGTACAGCCCATGCCGACTAACGCGTCGATCGCAGTCAGCAATGCGACTGCTTCTATAGGTAAGCCTAACTGGACGAATACGGTAGCAATCATGACAATTCCGGCACCTGGAACGCCGGCAGTTCCGATAGATGCTAACGTACCGATTAGAACGACCATCAGCATTTCCGAAAGACTTAATGGATCTCCCACTAGATTTGCTGCAAAAACGGCAGAAACGGCAATACGAATGGCAGCCCCATCCATATTGATGGTCGCACCGAGCGGCAAGCTGAATCCGTAGAGGCTTTTGGACAATCCGAGATTTTTAGCAGCATCCAAGGTCAGTGGCAAAGTTCCAGAACTGCTTTGTGTAACAAAAGCTGTCAGTATAGGGGTACGCGCTTGCTTGAAAAACTGTAATGGCTTTACTTTGAATACCCATAACACTAAAGCATAGATCAAAATTTGAACAATTAATGCAGCATATAATACCAGCACCATTTCACCGAGAGAAAAGAGCGTATCAAGCCCTTGATTCCCAACCGTTTTGGCCATAATAGCAAAAATACCGATCGGCACATACTGAAGAACAGCCTTCAGCACGAGCAACGTCATTTCGTTTAGCGCATTAACGGTTTTATAAAGATGATCGCCTAAACTTTCAAGTTCACTGGAATTACGCATATAGGACAATGCGATACCAAAAGCGAAAGCGGTAAAAATAATGCCGAGCAGATTAAGTTCAGTAAAAGCGGTAAAGATGTTGGAAGGGACGATGTTCAGCAGCACACTAGTAATCCCAGGGTTTTCAGGAACATCAAAAGTTTCGTTGCCTAGTAGTTGCATACCGGCTCCAGGTTGCAACAAGCTTGCGACGGTTAAACCGACAATAATAGCGAGTGCAGAACTGAGCGTATAGTAAATGAATACTTTCCCGCCCATGCGTCCAAGATCCCCAATTGAAGATTGGTTAATGCCAACCATCATGGTGAAAAGAATCAGTGGGATAATTAGGAAAGTTAGCAAGTTTAGCAACAAGTCGCCAAACGGAGCTAAAACAGCCGCCTGTTCTCCAAAAATGAGTCCAACGGCAACGCCGAGTATAAGTGCAATTGTAATTTTTAAAATCAATGAAGCAGCAAGGTATCGGTTCCATAAAGCTTTCATATTTTCACTCCTTTTTTCAGCAAATGTTAATCCTTATAAAATCTATCGGGATTCATCTCATTAATTTATAACAGTCTATAGTTTGATGTCAAAGCATCTGTTTGCATGAAGAATAAAATCTTCAAGTGATAAGTGGCTAGTTGTTTTACCATATAAGTTGAACTAGTGTCTTCACCTGACGATATTCCGCAAACCATCTGCTAAAAACCCATGCTTCTGCATCGCTGCGCTAGTTTCGTCGCAAAGATAAGGCTCAAACTTCTTTCATCTCTATCTTTTTTTGTGGAAGCAGTGAAGTGATGCGGGGGAGCTATTTGACTGAGCAGAGCGAGGACAGCAGCAGAGGTCGTACCCTGCCAGCTTTCGGACTCACAGGATGTGAGTCCGAAAGCGTCCGCTGAAATGGAACGTAGCCGGTCTTTCCAAGAACGACAAAAGGGCTGCCACCAAAAGTCGTTTTTCATGACCTTTTGGGGCAACCCTATTTTTTGTTATAAGCGTTTATGCGACATTGCTTCGCGCATGTCTTGAAGGGCTTTTTTGCCTTCATTGCCGCGAGCGATCATCAAATTGGTATAAAGAGCATCGATTAAGCTCAATTGTGCGATGCGGGATGACAAGGCTTCGGAGCGGAAATCCGTTTCTTCCGAAATTGTATATAGCGCGATGTCCGCTTCTTTGGATAAAGGCGATTTGGCAAAATTGGTGACACAAATGATCGTGACACCTTTTTCCTTCAGAACCCGCAGAACGTCGAGAACGTCAGTGGTCGAGCCTGAATGGGAGATGACAATCGCCACATCATCCGATTGGAGTTGTGACGCGGTCATCAGCTGCATATGGGAATCCAGATTCATAGAAACCTGCAACCCTAGACGGACAAATTTATGGTAACCGTCCATCGCCACCATAGCGGAGCCTCCATTGCCATAAAAGTCGATTTTCCGGGCTTTCAGCAACTTGTCGGTTGCCTGTTCCATCGCTTCTGTATCAACGATTTGAAGGGTATCTTCCAGTGTTTTGATATTGGAGCGAAATACTTTTTCAGTGACAGCGCTGATGCTGTCGCCTTCTTCAATTTTTTCGTGGATGTCTTTTAAAGGAGTCACCACTTCTGCGGCAAGCGATATCTTAAAGGCCTGGAATCCCTTGAAGCCGATGCGTTGGCAAAAGCGAAAAATAGTCGATTCAGCTAGCCCCAATTCATCGGCGATTTGGTTGATGGTCAAATGAATGATATTTTTTGGATCGTTCAATACGTAATCGGCAATCTTTTTTTCTTTTTCACTGAAATGACGGTAACTACCACGTATGGCAGCCAGGGCAAATTGCTGTTCCTTCATGATCCGCGCCTCGTTTCATCTAAAAATTTTCGTCTATTATAGAATAACATGTTGCGTACGGAAAAATATTTGATACAATGAACTTATTAGGGAAAAATATTCTTTTATTTATAAGGAGGATTCCAAATGGAAATCGGAATTATTGGGTTAGGAAAAATGGGATTGAACTTAGCACTAAACGTGGTGGACCACGGTCACAAAGTTATCGGCTATGACAGTCATGCAGAGATTGAAGAAAGCGGTTTCAACCAAGTTTCTTCTATTGAAGAAATGGTAAAAACACTAGCAGCACCTCGTACGCTTTGGTTAATGGTTCCAGCTGGTGAAATTACAGAAACAGTCATCAAGCAATTGATACCCTTGCTTGAAGAAGGAGACGCCATTATTGATGGTGGAAACTCGAACTACAAAGATACGGTAAGACGCGCGGCGACTTTGAAAGACCACGGAATTTTCTTTTTTGATTGCGGGACAAGTGGTGGAACAGAAGGTGCGCGCTACGGAATTTGTTCAATGATCGGCGGCGATGCAGAAAAGTTCAAAACCATTGAACCGCTCTTAAAGGACATTTCTGTAGAAGACGGCTATTTGTACACAGGAGAAGCCGGTAGTGGCCATTTCCTGAAAATGATCCACAACGGCATTGAATACGGCATGATGCAGTCGATTGCAGAAGGCTTTGACATCCTCAACAAAAGTCCATTTGATTATAATTTCGAAAAAGTTGCTGACGTTTGGAACAATGGCTCCATCATCAGCTCGTACTTGATGGAAATGACCAAAAATGCATTTTCAAAAGACGCTAAACTAGAGGGCATCAAAGGGGTGATGAACTCTTCAGGCGAAGGGAAATGGACAGTGGAAACGGCACTCGACTTAAACGTACCAGCACCAGTTATCACTTTGTCACTAATGATGCGTTACCGTTCATTAGAAGACGATACCTTCGCAGGGAAAGTCGTCGCAGCACAACGCAACGAATTTGGCGGGCATGCAGTAGAGAAGAAATAAGACGCTTAGTGATTGAAAGAGCGCTTTAATATGGGATGGTTTATAAGTCTGCTGTGCTTTTTAAGCTGAAGCAAGAAAGATAGGGCTGAATCGAATTGTGAATTTCTTAATTTGTCATGCATGTGTTCTTTAGAATCTTTGCTTTATTGCTTCATGTTTCGATAAATATATATGCTGAACTAATTATTTTTAACAAGAAGGATTCTGTAATGGATATTCCACAAACCCACTCTTGAAAACCCATGCTCCTGGATCGCTGCGCTAGCTTCATCGCAAAGATACACCCCAAATTTTTTGGTCCATATCTTTCGTGCAGGCTTTCGACACTTTGCTAGCTCGCGGGAGCATTCGCTGGGTTACTCCGTGTCTTGATAATTTATTTCTTATTCAATGATACTGAGAAGAAAGAGTGGAAGACGGCGAAGATGTGCTCCTGCATCGCTACGCTAGCTTCGCCTCAAAGCCATTGCCCGAACTCTTTTCGTTCAATGACTTTCCTGCTGGAGCAGTGAAGCGACATCCAGGAGACCCCGCAGGAGCTTGCGACAAGGAGGGCTGGGGCGCGACGTCCTGTCGCGCCAGTTGCATGACCCACATCCTGTGGGCCCAAAGTGTCCGTCTAGGGCCCTTTCTTCATTTCTTAAGTAATATCCAAATATAAATTAGTTACACATTAAGGGGGAAAAAAATTGTCAGGTTCAACGTTGATCATGGTCGCAGTTGCAGGTATATTTTTATTATTATTCTTAGTTATCCGTACGAAATTACACGCTTTTGTGGCATTATTGCTTGTCAGTTTGCTGGTGGGTATAGCCGCTGGCATGCCGCTTAATGAAGTTATTACATCCATTCAAAATGGTATGGGCGGCACACTCGGCTTTGTTGCTGTAGTGGTTGGTCTTGGTGCTATGTTTGGTAAAATGCTCGAGGTATCAGGTGGTGCAGAACGTTTGGCCGCTACGATGATCAGCAAATTTGGTGAAGACAAAGCACAATGGGCATTGGGCGTAACAGGATTTATCGTTGCGATTCCCGTATTTTTTGATGTCGGCTTCATTATTTTGGTGCCGATTGTTTACGGCTTGGCGAGAAAGACAGGCAAGTCGCTATTGCATTATGGGATTCCGCTGTTAGCGGGATTGGCCGTTACGCATAGTTTCATCCCGCCAACTCCAGGACCGATTGCAGTTGCTGAATTGGTTGGTGCAGAGCTTGGATGGGTGATTTTATTCGGTGTCCTTGCAGGTATTCCCGCGATGATTTTGGCTGGACCTGTGTTCGGACGTTTCATCGGAAAACGGATTCATATCGAAATCCCGGAGTACATGGAGCTTGAAGAAAAAGAATACGATAAAGATCTGCCAAGCTTTGGTATGATCACATCGTTGATTTTGATTCCGCTTGTGTTGATCTTATTGAATACCTTATCAGGGGTATTGCTAGAAGAAGGCAATACGGTTCGTGAGATTTTAACATTCCTTGGTCATCCATTTGTCGCGCTGACTATTGCGACATTGCTGACGTTTTATTTATTGGGGACAAAACGCGGCTATTCGCGTCAAGAAGTACAGGATATTGCGACCAAAGCGCTTGAACCTGCCGGAATTATTATCTTGGTAACAGGCGCAGGCGGCGTTTTCAAACAAGTGCTGATTGACTCTGGCGTCGGTGATGTACTTGGTGATATGATGGGCGATTCGGCGTTGCCACCAATCGTCTTGGCATTCCTCATTGCTGCGGCAGTGCGTGTTGCACAAGGGTCTGCAACGGTTGCCATGGTAACAGCAGCTGGTCTTATCACGCCGCTCCTTGAAATGATCGGCATGACGGGACCAGCTCTCGGTTTGATTGTTATTGCGATCGCTTCAGGTGCAACAGTCTTGTCCCACGTCAACGACTCGGGCTTCTGGTTAGTCAACCGATACTTCGGTATGGACGTCAAGGATACATTAAAATCCTGGACAGTCATGGAAACCATTATCGGTCTCACCGGTTTCGTGGTAGTGTTGATCATAAGCTTTTTTATCTAAATTAAACCTGAAGAGAAAAAGGGCATGCTTCCTTTTTCTTTTTCTTGTATATAGAGGAGGGCTCTTATGCCTGAACAGTCATATTATCTGGGAGTGGACATCGGTACGACTTCCACCAAAGCAGTTTTGTTTAATAAATCCGGTGAAGTAATAGCAGGGGATACCGTTCTTTATGCGCTCGAAACACCAAGTCCGTTAATAGCGGAACAAGATCCAGAGGAAATTTTTCGTGCGGTATTGACCTCTGTTCGAAAAACCATCCGCAAGAGTGACATCGATACGCAGCAACTAAAACTAGTGTCCTTTAGTTCGGCAATGCACAGCCTCATCGCGGTGGATGCTGTAGGAAACCTGTTGACGCAAAGCATCACCTGGGCAGATACCAGAAGCTCGAAGCACGCCAAGTATATAAAAGAACAGCTGAATGGCCATGAAATTTACTTGCGCACGGGTACACCGATCCATGCCATGTCGCCTTTATCAAAATTGGTGTGGCTGAAAGATGACATGCCGGAAGTCTGCGAACAGGCAGCGAAGTTCATTGGCATTAAGGAATTTGTGTTCAATGAATTGTTCGGAGAGTATGTAGTCGACCATTCGATCGCTTCTGCTACAGGACTTTTCAACTTGCAAGATCTTGATTGGGACAAAGAGGCTTTGGCAGTGGCGGGAATCACGGCTGAGCATTTGTCACGGCCAGTTCCAACAACGCATCAGCTGACGGGACTTGTTTCGGAACATGCACAGTTCATGGGTATTCCCGAAGACGTTCCCTTTATCATCGGCGCAAGCGACGGTGTATTGGCCAATCTTGGCGTTGATGCCATCGAACCGGGTGTTCTTGCCGTGACAATCGGCACGAGCGGCGCCATCCGAACGGTCACTGCTGAACCGACCACGGATCCAAAAGGACGTACGTTTTGTTATGCTTTGACTGAAAACCATTGGGTGGTCGGCGGTCCCGTCAATAACGGGGGGATCGTCTTGCGCTGGCTGCGGGATGAGTTTGCTTCATCTGAAGTGGAAACTGCCAAACGCCTTGGCATCGATTCCTACGATGTGCTGACAAAAATCGCCGAGACGGTCAATCCGGGAGCGGACGGCCTGTTGTTTCATCCGTATTTGACAGGAGAGCGGGCGCCGCTGTGGGACGCCAATGCGCGTGGTTCTTTTTTCGGATTGAGTATCCATCACAAAAAGCAGCACATGATCCGCTCTGTTCTAGAAGGCATTGTCTTTAATTTGTATACGGTGCTACTGGCGGTTGAGGAATTGACCGGCGAACCGACGCGTATCCAAGCATCGGGCGGCTTTGCTCGTTCAGGGATGTGGCGCCAGCTGATGGCGGATGTCTTTGATAAACCGGTAGTCATTCCAGAGAGTTTTGAAAGTTCCTGCCTCGGCGCAGTCGTTCTCGGCATGTATGCCACTGGCGAAATCGAGGATTTCAGCATCGTCTCCGAAATGATTGGCCAGACGCATACACATGAGCCGGACGAAGCGGCTTCCGGTGTCTACCGGGAGCTGCTGCCGATTTACATCCGTTTATCGCGCCTGCTGACAGAAGAATACGAAAGCATTTCAGACTTCCAACGGAAGCATTTAGAGTGACAGGCGACACCCGGGACCAGAAAGCTGGTTTCGGGTGTTTTTTTAGGTTGAATGCCTGGGAATATTTTCTTTATTTATTCCAATAAAATCAGTCATCTACTTTCAACTAATCTTATGAACGCTATAAATGAAATACGCACGCTTGGTGAAGCCTATGCACGCTCAATTTAAAATATGCACGTTCAGCAAAGTTTACGCACGTTCACCAGAATTTATTAGTAGAATAAAGCAAACTGTCAGAAAACAGCAAAAAATATCTATAATTTTCCAAATGCACATGATAGGATAAAAGCAGTAACTGAATCATTCAATCTCAAGGGGGATTTATGGATGGAATTCGATGCGATTGTGGTGGGGGAAACTCTTACAGCAATGGTTGGAGAAGGTGTTTCTGAGAGTGAGGTTGCGCTGCGCTTTATCCTCTTTGTATGTGGAAGTATAGTGAGTATTTACTTAGTGGACATGGTTCTAAAGAAAATTCTTAAAGTAGAAAAAAAGAAATCCTCTTCAACTCGTTATATAAATGATCTTCACCGGAAATGGGACAGAATGATAAGTGTGGGCTCAGGTGTACTGGTGTTGATCACGTTACTTATAGCTTTTGAATACAGTTCAGTCTTCAGTAGTTATCTGTTTATGTTAGGTGTAATTCCCGTGATTTTACAACTATTGGTACAAGTAGGATTTGAAAAGAAGTACGCAGAAAATCCCAATGAATACTTGTACACCTTACTGGGAGCAGTGACAATGAGTGTGAGTATCATCACATTGCTGTTTATTTTTTCACCAAGTTTCTAAGCTTACACGTAAACTACCTAAAATGAAGGAGACGAGAATATGGAAGACATTATCGCAGCACTTGCAATACTAGTTCCCATTTTCATTGCCGCTATAGCATTGAGATGGGTTCGGATTATTCGTCTTAACTCAGAAAAGCAAATAGAGCAAAATCAAGAAATAATTGCTTTGCTGAAAGAAAGCGGAAAGAGAGGCAGCCAGTGAGCAGACAAGAAAACGTTTTAATCCGGCAGTACCGGAAAGCAGACTTTCCAGCCATCCATGAATTAAACATGCAAGAACAATGGGGTAATCTTGTGGCGAAAGAACTTGATACAAAACAGGCATGGATCAATTCAACAGTAGCCATTGTAGCTGAAGTCGACGGGAAGGTGGTTGGCTGTTTGCGGGGGCTGACAGACGGATTTGTTTCCCTGTATATTTGCGAATTACTGGTAAGCAAAAATCACCGAAAAGCAGGCATCGGGAAAAAAATAATGCAATTTGTCCATAGCCAATACCCGAAAACTCGCATGGAATTGCTGGCCAGCAGCACTTCCCGGAGCTTCTATGAAGCACAGAGCTATCGGCCTTTTTATGGATTCCGTAAAACTATGGGGGAATAATCGTTTGGAAGTTGGCTGTTTCACGTGGAACGTTCTAACCCGAAGGAGTGATGTCCGAATGAGAAGTGAACAGGTGCATATCCGCTTTTTAGGTCCTGAAGATGCGGCGGAAAAGCTCAAGCTGGAAACGGACAACCGAGAATTTTTTGAAGGGTATTCGATGACCCGTTATTCGGATTTCTATACGCTTCCGTTGCAGCAGGAGCTGATTGAAATCTACGCAGAGCAGCAAGAAAACGATCAGGCCTATAGTTTTGGAGTCTTTGAGAATGCAACAAATTTATTAGTCGGGGCAATCAGTCTGGTCCAGGTAACAAGAGGACCACTGCAAAGCGCAGTTGTGGGATATGCCTTAGACAAAAGATACAACAATAAGGGATATACAACAGAGTCGGTAAAGCTGATCGTGGATTACGCTTTTCAAAAGTTGGCGTTACATCGCATCGAAGCGGGTGTCATGCCGGGAAATGATGCATCTATCCGGGTTCTAGAAAAGGCAGGCTTTCACAAAGAAGGAATTGCTATAAAAAATGTCCAAATCAACGGCGAATGGCGAGATCATCAAGTGCTGGCCATCATAAATCCGCGTGATCCCTAGAAGTAGCTGAGCTTTTAAATAGGGTGGATGAACTGGGAATTGGCTATTGGGTAGCCAAAGAGTTTTGAGGTCAAGATTGGGCCAAAGAAGCTGTAGTGACTTTGCGTGATTATGGCTTGCATGAACTGGAGAGAAACCGGCTTATTTCGTTGGTTCAGCAGGATAATAGGGCTTGTCAAAAAGTGGCACAGCATATCGGTAGGGCAGTAGAAAAAGAAGTTGTCCTGTCCGAAAAAAATGGTTGTGTGTACGTTATTGAAAAGGAGGAAAACGATGGAATTTACAATACTGGAAACAGAGCGGCTGCGCTTAGAGAACGTTGAAGAAGAGGACGCGGCCTCACTTTTTGACATCATGTCGCGCGAAAAGGTTACCGTCTATTACGGGATGGAGCCTTTAGTACACGAGGAAGAGGCGGTGGAAGTCATCCGATCGTTTCATGCAAGTTTACATGCGAAGCGAGGGATGCGTTGGGCGATTCGCCTCAAAGAGACCGATGATTTTATTGGAACAATCGGTCTGAACAATCTAAACTTGAAAGCAAAAAAAGCGGAAATCGGTTATGAACTGCATCCGGATTACTGGCGTCGGCAATTGATGCAGGAAGCAATCCACGGTGTTTTAAAGCACGCTTTTGGAAAACTCGATCTGTATCGGATCGGTGCTGTAACGTTTCCGGAAAACATTTCATCGAACCGGCTTTTGGAAAAGCTTGGTTTTTCACTGGAAGGGCGATTGCGCGGTTATTTGCATCAACAGAATCAATCCCATGACGCTTTTATTTTCTCCTTGTTGAGAACAGAGTGGGTGGCTGAAGACAGGTCTGGATGACTGCTGAAAAGGAGGTAGAAAAAGCTTGATAGTCGAGGCACTCATACTTTGCTTGTTTTTTATTAGTGCAAGTTTTTTTGTGGGGCGGTATGTGAGAAAGTGTTGGAAAATTACGACGCGTAAGCAATGGCTGTATTGGCCATTAAATCGGACGCATGCGTTAATCGAAGCATTTTTAATGATGGTTTTTCTTTTCGGGGCAGTGTCCTTGGGCAGTCAATTGATGGGAACTATCAATTGGGTGTATTACCTCTTTTTCTTTTTCTGTATCCGTTCAATTAGTCGTGCTTTCATGGAATGGAAATACGCTAAAAATGACAATATGTGGATCAGTCAGTTAACAGAAGCAGCAATTGCCGCAGTTCTGCTACTGAGTTTTTTTGTTTTGCCGTAATGGAAGATTGGCGACCACCGGTTAGGGGTGTTATAGGTGTTTAGTCCGCGGATCCATTTTCTTCTAATGATGGTAGCACGAACGGACCGGCTCGAGGTTCAATGCACTCGTATAGGCGAATAGCATCTTTGCATCACCTAAAGGAGAAATGGCCATGAAGAGGGAGGGAACCAGTACAACGAACAAGCAAAAAGCGCCAGATGATAGCACTTTTCGCTTGTTTAATTTCCTTGTATTTCAATCATTTTTTTCATCAACGGCATAATTTGATCACGGTCGGATACGCGTTCATCAATCCAACCGGCTTCTTTGGCCAGCAGACGTCGAATTTGTGAAGCGGCTTGCGCATGATTCTCTGGAGTCATCAGGCTGGAGATGTTCTCGATTTCTGAGAAGACAAGCTCCGGAAGAGAGTGGCTTATTGCTTTTAAGCCTAATTGGGCCCGTTCTGGTGCATACCGGTACAACAAAACCCGCGCTAAATGCTCCAAAACTTGCGACAGCATCTTCACTGCCCAAACGCCATTTCCTCTGGCGCCTGCTTTGCGGTACTGAAATAAAAACCAGGCAACATCAATGACATGATCTTTATACTCTTCTTTGCTCAGCTCCAGACTTTGCGATTCTGCAAATTGGTCGAGCAGGTTTTCAGGATCATAGACAACCTTGAAGAAATCCTTTGCGATAAATGATTCCACAGTCACCGTAAAAAGATCAATATGCAATAAATCATCAAAAACCGCTATAAGTTGAGGGGCGATGATGAAGATATCGTCCTGAAACAGCACCGGTCGATAAGCTTGGAGGTGAGTGAGACGCTCCTTTAGGAAATGCTCTTCCTGCTCTTTTTCGACTAGGCAATACAGGTCGATATCCGAATGCTCGTCGTGTTCATCTCTACCCATAGAGCCTTTCAGGAAAATAGCTCGTACATAAGGGCTTTGGATTAAACTGGCTGTTATTTTTTCTACCGCAATTTCCTGCAAAAGCATGACGAATCCCCCTAAAGACTGAATTTTTTTATTATATCATAGAAGGATAAACTTTCCAATTTGAAGAATAAAGAGGAAGGAAATTTTTAAGGAGAAGGTGATAAGTATGCGCCAAATTATTGCCATGGGCGGGGGCGGTTTCTTGATGGAACCTGATAATCCGTTATTGGACCAGTACATACTGCAGCAGGCAAACAAACCCTTGCCGAAAATTTGTTTTATTCCCACAGCGAGCGGGGATGCCGACAGCTATATCGAGAAGTTCTATGATTTCTTCAACCAGCAGAAATGTGTTCCGAGTCATCTGTCTTTATTCAAACCGCCGACACGGGATCTGGAACGGTTCGTCTTGGAACAGGACATCATCTACGTAGGCGGCGGCAATACCAAAAACCTGCTGGTGTTATGGAAAGAATGGGGATTGGGTGAAATTTTAAGAAAAGCATGGGAGCAGGGGATTGTGCTGGCAGGACTCAGTGCAGGCTCTATCTGCTGGTACGAAGAAGGTGTCACCGATTCATACGGCGATAAACTCGAACCGCTCGAGGCGCTTGGGTTTCTAAGGGGCAGCCATTGCCCTCATTACGACGGAGAAGCCGAAAGAAGACCGACATACCGTCAGTTTATTGACCAGGGCATTCTGCAGACAGGTATAGCGGCAGACGACGGAGCGGCTGTTCACTATATCGGACAAGACATCAAACGAATTGTCAGTTCAAGACCGGCAGCTAAAGCTTACCGAGTCAGCAGGGGTGAGGAAGAAGAAATGGCGGTCGAGTATTTGGGCGAATGAACCATAAAGGAGAATAGAGATGCTGGATATCTTTTCGATAGCAATAAAAGCTTTTCAACACGACCGACAAATTCGGGTCTATTTGCCTAAAAGTTACTTATCCAGCAATAAAAAATATCCGGTGCTGTATATGCATGATGGACAAAACGTTTTTCGGAATGATGATGCCATAGGTAAAGTGTCTTTGGAGCTTGAAAAATATTTAGATGAAGAGTTCCTGGATGTAATTGTTGTAGCGATTGACCAAAACAGCAGTGAGCGAAAAAATGAGTATTGCCCGTGGGAGAACGGTGCATATAGCAAGCAGTTTTTAGAGAAAGTAACTCCTTCTTTTGGAGGCAAGGGTAAGCAATATGCTGAATTTATCGTTGAAGAGCTAAAGCCTTATATTGATGAAAAATACAGAACGATGCAGAGTCAGACAGCCATGGCCGGAATATCGATGGGTGGTTTGATTACTTTATATATGGCCTGCTGCTACCCTAAGATTTGATTGTTTTTTCGGGAGCATTTTATGCAAATCAGGAAAAAATGGAGGATTTGTTAGAGAAGGTAGATTTATCTGCAATCCGTAGCCTGTACATGGATTGCGGCACAAGTGAAGCAGGGGTTGGAAACTTCATAAGCAAGGAGTTCCTAGCATCGAGTCAAGCAGTTCATCAAGTCATTAAAAAAAAATTGCCGGCAGTAAATTTCAAAGTGCTGGAAGGAGAGGAACACAATTACCGTTCTTTCCAAAACAGAGTTCCGCAGCTTTTTTCTTTTTTAGATCATGAGGTGCTTCTATGAAAATCACATTGGAAATGGCAGTGGCCTCAGATGCTGCTGCCATCTTAGCTATGCAAAAATCCGCGTTTCTGCCGCTTTTGAAGAAATACCAGGACAGCGCCACCAATCCGGCAAACGAAACACTGGAACGCGTGCTTGGCAGAATTAGTGGCCCCGGCTCGTTCTACTATAAAATTATGGCGCAGGAAAAAATGGTCGGGGCGATACGCATCAAGTCGGATAGAGACTGCCAGTTTTGGGTCAGCCCTTTATTCGTCGATCCTCTGTTCCAGGGGCTTGGAATAGCCGGAAGAGCGATGAAACTGACGGAACTTCTGCATGCAGAAGCCGCCACATGGGAGCTTGCAACCATTCTTGAGGAAGAAGGGAATTGCCGGTTTTATGAAAAATTGGGCTACCGGACGACAGGTGTTAGTGAACAGTTGAATGACAGAGCCACTTTGGGGTATTTCAAAAAAATAGCAACGGGTGTAGATAAATGAAGTTGACCTCAGAGCCATCGAGATTCAAAGTCAAAAAAGGGAAGGCGGAAGTTGTTGAACAATGGATGAATTTTTTGAATGAGCATATGGACAAGGTCCTGCTGACACTCAACGATGAAAAAATGTTCGTCGAAACGATTTTCAAAGAAGAGATCAATGGTGCAGTGTATTTATACTGGTATTCGGTGCAGGGAGAAGGCGGAGCGGAACTGGAGAACTCCGAACACGAAGTTGATAAGAAGCATATGGAATTTTGGAACGAATGCATCGACTTGAGCTATCAGCCAGTGGACATAGAGCCAAAAGTGGTCATGATTCAGGAAAAAGTAAAGGACGCAATGAAATGAAAAGAGATTAAAGCCACCGAAAAATTAAACAAGATGGAAGGGAGATTTAAATGCTTGAGACAGATCGGTTCTTTTTGAGGGAATTCGAAAAAACAGACTGGAAAGCGGTCCATGCCTATGCCTCTCGGGAAATTGTCTCCAAGTATCAATCGTGGGAACCGAATACACCACAAGAAACACAGCAATACATAGATGATGTGCTCCAACAACAGCTCCGCCAGCCGCGAACGAATTTTACTTTTGCGGTAGTCTGGAAAGAAACAGGAAAAGTTATTGGAGCGGGAGAGCTTTCAGCAATAGACAGAACCAACCAATCTGGTGCAATTGGCTATATTCTTCATCCGAATTATTGGAGGCAAGGAATTGCTGCAGAAGTGGCTCTACTGCTGCTGGAGTTCGGCTTTGAAGAAAACCGGCTTCATAGAATTTGGGCAAGCTGTGATCCTCAAAATCTCGGATCACAAAAAATCCTTGAAAAAGTCGGAATGATAAAAGAAGGTCTGCTTCGGAAAAACTTGCGAATGAAAGATGGATGGCGCGATTCTCTTCTTTACAGCATTCTTGGAGATGAATGGCAGAAGCGATAAAGCCATCTTTTTAAAGAATGCTAGAGTTCAATAAACTATCGAGCAAGTTAACTACATTCTATTCTAGAGTTCGCTGCCATGTTGCTTTATAGCTTTTCGTCAACCCGGGCAAAAAACAGGAAACCACTAGTTCATAAGCTAATTTCTTAGCGCTGGCACGTCCACGAGCTCGACAAAGCAGGGAGACAGACATTCTTTGCCTGGCTTCATACAAGAGCTATGAAGCAATTTCTTTAGTCCTTGACTGCTGAAAGCACACTCTCCTCGATACATAAACGATGCCCCACTATACCTGCTTCTGCTATAGTGTCAATAAGGGCGGTATCATTGTTGAACTGCACCCGTATAAAGACACTCAACAATCAAATAGTTCTGCCTTGATCTTAAATCGACAGGGACGGAGAAAACCACTAATAAACTTGTTGCCCGTCTGTCCAGATTTGGAACCGACGGGCTTTATTTCGGTTTTCCTCCCAAAAGGAGAGAAAAAAATGAAAAATACAGCATCACTCATCAAAATGAAAACACAAGATGAAAAAATCGCTATGCTGACTGCCTACGATTATCCGTCAGCAAAACTTGCCGAGCAAGCTGGAGTCGATGTGATTCTGGTAGGCGATTCTCTTGGAATGGTCGTCCTTGGATACGATTCTACGGTGAAAGTGACCGTCGATGACATGATCCACCACGGCAAAGCAGCGCGGCGCGGCGCCCCCGATACCTTTTTGGTGGTAGACATGCCTTTTGCATCGTTTCATGGAAGTGCAGAACGCACACTCGACAACGCGGTCCGCATTTTTCAAGAAACGGGAGCGGAAGCAGTAAAGCTGGAAGGCGCAGATGAGGTTGTGGACGTGGTGAAATTGTTGACACGCACCGGCATCCCGGTTGTCGCTCACTTGGGGCTGCTTCCACAAACGGCAGGTGTTCTCGGCGGCTACAAAGTGCAAGGGAAAACAGCGGGTGCCGCACAGAAGCTCATCGAAGATGCGCGGGCATGTGAAGCGGCAGGGGCCTGCATGCTGGTCCTTGAATGCATTCCATATCAATTGGCGCAGAAAGTCACCGCGGCGCTGACGATTCCGGTGATTGGCATTGGCGCTGGCAGTGAGACAGACGGACAGGTACTGGTTTATCACGATACCTTGAAGTACGGATCGCACCATTTGCCAAAGTTTGTACAATCTTATGCAGAAACGGGAGACATCATGAAAAATGGGTTGATCCAGTATGTCACGGAAGTGAAGACAGGTGCTTTCCCAGCGGAAGAACACCGATTTACCATGAAAGAAGAAGAACTTCAGCAGCTGTATGGAGGAAAAGAATAGATCGAAGAGAAAACCCGGCATCTCGGTAAAGATGCCGGGTTTTCTCTTCGTCCAATTGACGACTTTCATATTAGTTTATGTTGCTGGCACGTACATAGCCAAAGTGGCGATATTCCGTAATTCATCTCGAAAAATGATCTTTTCCGCTAATCGGGCCTAAAAAGCGTTCGTAAAGGTGTGTGCAAATCGGTGAACGTTCGTAAAGAGTTTTGACACGTTTACGAACGCTCTTTTTACCGTTTTTTTCACTATTTTTAGAGCGTTCGTAAACGTGTACTTTTACGAACGGTTATTCAATGAAGAAATGTTCTACTTTGTATCATTTTCACCAAAGTATAGGGTGTTGACAAATATTCCATCGTAACTTAATCTATACTTATATATTCAAACGAGTATAAGAATGTTATTTGAAGAGTAAAAAAGAAAGACCGTTGTTCTAAAAATAGAAGTAGAACAAAGCTATTTTTGAAGGAGAAGTTTCTATGCATTCTGGCGGCTGAAAAGTGAAGGTCTTATCATTTCGTATGAGTACCAAGTTTCTCTTTCCATGAGAAACAGCAGATAGGAGAGATGAAATGAAAGTTTCAGAAAAACAAGCCGAGACAAGCTGTTATACAGACACTTCTTGTGCAAGTTCAAAACAAACGGTGAAAGTTCTGGAGAAAACCACTTCATGTTGTGAAACTGATAAAGACAAATCCAGTGACCCGACAACTCATTTTAAAGAACAAAAGCCGGCTGGACCATCAATCGAGGCATTCACTTATCAGATCCAGGGAATGGATTGTCCCTCTTGTGCGGCAACTATTGAGAAGAGCCTCCATACTGTAAAAGGGATTGAAACGGTGAAGGTTAATTACAGTGCCGGAAAAATGACGGTTGGGGTAAGCGATTCTGCAATTGCCGATCAAATTCCAAGACAAGTGAAAAAACTGGGTTTTGAGACGAATGCAGTTGAAACGAAAAAAAATGGGCAGATATATCGAATAGATGGGATGGACTGCGGAGCTTGTGCGGTAACCATTGAAAAGCATCTTTCAAAGAACCCCGCAGTTCAGAATGTGAAGGTGAATTTTTCTACCGGAAAAATGCAGATCCTCCATACTGCCAAAGACAAAGAAATCATTCAAGAAGTAGAAAGAGCCGGTTTCCAGGCTTCTCTGGTGACAAAGGAAAGAAAAATCGAAGAAAAGAACAAGAACAGAGTAACCACCGCAATGTTATCAGGTTTGCTTTTAGCGGTTGGTTTCTTTGGTTCTTTAGCTGGCCTTTCTGAAAATCTAGTTACCGTACTATATGCTTTGACCATTATCATTGGGGGTTACAAGCCCGCCAGAAGCGCTTTTTATGCCGTGAAAAGCAAATCTCTGGACATGAATGTCTTGATGGTTTCCGCAGCGATCGGAGCTGCCTTGATTGGTGAATGGTTCGAAGGCGCAACCGTTGTTTGGTTATTCGCCTTAGGAAATGCGCTGCAAAATCGTTCGATTGAACGGACAAGAGAATCTATCCGGAGTTTAATCAATCTAGCCCCTTCTGAAGCGCTAGTAAAAGTAGGAAATCAGCTGATTTCCAAACCGGTAGAAGAAGTGGCGGTTGGGGATACCATCGTAATCAAGCCGGGTAAAAAATTTCCGCTGGATGGAGAGGTCATCTCAGGCGCTTCAAGTGTCAACCAAGCGCCCATCACAGGGGAATCGATGCCGGTCGATAAAGAAAAAGACGATCCGGTATATGCCGGAACGATCAATGAAAGTGGTTCTTTGGAAGTTCGGGTAACAAAACTGGTGGAAGATACGACCATTGCAAAAATCATTCACCTTGTGGAGGAAGCGCAAGAACAGAAAGCGCCGACTCAAGCCTTTGTGGACCGTTTTGCACGCGTTTATACACCGATTGTTTTTGTACTTGCGCTGCTGGTCATGGTATTGCCGCCTCTAACCGGTTTCGGGACGTGGGAAGAGTGGCTTTATAAAGGACTCGCTTTGTTGGTGGTAGCTTGTCCTTGTGCGCTCGTCATTTCGACGCCGGTGGCCATTGTATCGGCCATCGGAAATGCAGCTAAAAATGGCGTTTTGATCAAGGGAGGAACGTTCCTTGAGAAAGCAGGAGCGATAAACGCAATTGCCTTTGATAAGACCGGAACGTTAACAGAAGGGAAACCGAAAGTTTCGGAAATAGTCGCCGTAAAAGGAACCGAGAATGAACTGATCAGCATTGCACGGACCATTGAAGAACACTCGATTCATCCGATTGCCAAAGCAATTATTTCGTATGCTGATGAACAACAGATTTCCGTGAAAACCGGAGATTCGTTCAAAGTAATCCCCGGTAAAGGGGCACAGGCGACCATTGATGGGGTTGAATATTTTGCTGGCAATCCAAAGTTGTACCAGGAAATGAACGTCTCTCTGTCATCTGTAGCGGATCGTATTCAGACCTTGCAAAATGAAGGACATACGTTAATTGTCGTGGGAACCCGGACAGCAATTTTTGGGGTAATCGGGGTAGCGGATACGATTCGGTCTATTACAGTTACAGCCATTCAGAAGCTTAAGAGTGTTGGCATGGAAGAGATGGTCATGCTGACAGGGGATAACAATGGAACAGCGAAAAAAATTGCGGTCCAAACCGGTGTGGATCGGTATTTTGCTGAACTGCTGCCTGAAGATAAAGTGACGGCAGTTAAAAAACTGCAGCAAGAAGGAAGAAAAGTAGCAATGGTTGGAGACGGAATCAATGATGCTCCGGCACTGGCGACGGCAGACCTTGGAATAGCCATGGGTGGTGCAGGAACAGATACGGCAATGGAGACGGCCGATATTGTCTTAATGGCCGATAACTTGGAGAAGCTTCCCCACACCATTAAATTAAGCAGAAAAGCATTAACAATCATCAAACAGAACGTCTGGTTTTCTCTCCTGACGAAAGTTGTTGCTTTGCTTTTAATTTTCCCAGGGCTTTTAACCTTATGGATGGCTGTTTTGGCCGATACGGGTGCTGCCCTGTTGGTCATACTCAATAGCATGAGATTACTTAGACAAAAGTAATTGCAGATTCTCTTTTACTGAAGCATCGTATTTAACTAATCGGTAAAGGAAATCAAGAGTGACAGAAAAGAAGTACAGTTTGGCGGCTATTGGAAATGTACCTGTAATAAATAAACAATAAAAAGCCTTTTCGATTTAAGAAAAGGCTTTTTGCTGTTTGTAGGAGCTTCCACAAAATAAGAATCCTTTTTTACCGGACCTCAACGTTAGGTTCTGCTGCTAATTGCACCAACTTACGGATATGATTATCTGGCAAGGAGTAAAACACCAGTTTTCCTCGTTTTTCATACTTTGCTAGTCCCATATTCCGTAAATACCGCAGATGATGAGAAGCAGTAGCTGTCGTGGTGTTTAAAATATTGGCAACATCACACACACAGAGTTCTTCTTCCAACGTTAAAGCATAGGCAACCTTTAGACGGGTGGCATCGGACAGTGCTTTAAAAATCAATTCTACTCCATTCATATTTTCAAGTTTAGGCTGTACTCTCTCTACCACTTCTTCGTCGTAACAAAATGTCTGGCACGTATCCATTTTCTTGGTCGATTCAACTTCGATCATATTCTCACCTCTTTCACGAATTTGTTGATTAAGCTTAGTGTAGGGAGAATTCAAAAAGTTGTCAATTCTTATATTCAAATGAATGTGTTAATGTTTAAACTGGTTGTTAAAATAAAGGGGTCATGAATTTACTTTTAAAATAAAACCAATACAAGAAAGAGGGTTCTTATGAATAATAAAAACAACAAATCAGGGATGAAGTTTGTGGTTCTTCTGACCACTTTAGTCGTAGTGATTTTGGCCGCCATCGTGATTTTGACGAATCAACAGGAAACACCGGCAGTGGAAACAGCACAAATCGACGTCAGTGGACAGCCGACTCTAGGTGAAGAAGAAGCCCCGGTAACGGTCGTTGAATTCGGGGACTTCAAATGCCCGTCTTGTAAGGCGTTGGGAGAAACGGTTTATCCGCAATTAGTGGAAGATTACGTCGATACAGGAGATGTGAAGTTTTCCTATATTAACGTCCTCTTCCATGGAGATGAATCCACGTTGGCTTCGTTAGCGGCAGAGTCCGTTTATCAGCAAAGTCCGGAAGCGTATTGGGATTTCCATAAAGCCTTATTTGCCGCACAGCCCGAACAAAACCATGATGCAGCTTGGGTCACTCCGGAAAAAGTTCTTGAAGTGGCAGCTGAATTTCCAAGCATTGATCAGGGGAAACTGGAATCCGATATGGAACAGCAAACGACAATGGAAGAGGTTGAAATCGACGAAGCCCTGGTGGAAGAAGCCGGAGTGGCGCAAACGCCTACTATCGTGGTCAACGGTAAGCAATTAGAAGATCCATTCGATTATGAAGCCATAAAAGCCCTAATTGATCAAGAATTAACAGGTGAAGAATGATGGAAAACGCAAAAACTAAATTTGATACGAGAGGGATCTTGTTATATGGTGCCTGGTTCGTATCGTTGATTGCAACACTGGGCAGTCTGTATTTCAGTGAAATCAACGGATTCATTCCATGTGACCTTTGTTGGTATCAACGGATTGCCATGTATCCGCTGGCCCTGATTTTAGGGATTGCGACATTTCGGAACGATGTAAAGGTATTTATCTACGTCTTGCCTTTGTCGCTCTTAGGCGGGACCATCTCACTTCTTCACTACTTGGAACAGAAAGTGCCTGGATTCGGTGGGATTAAACCCTGTGTCACTGGTGTTCCTTGCAGTTTGGAATATATCAACTGGATGGGATTTGTGACAATCCCCTTCTTAGCACTTATTGCTTTTGCTTTGATATCGATTCTGATGCTGGTATTGACAGTGAAAAACAAGAGAAATTGATTATATTTCCAGATTACATATGACCGATTATCAGAAGTAAGTTCATGAGAGATTGAAAAAAAGAGGAACATTCGGTGCTACACCCACAAAGTCAGTTTTAACTCTAAATTTGTGGGTGTAGCACCAATCTTGATCTTGGATTAACTTTTTTCATTTAGCCACTTTATGATAATAGCAGCGGTTTGTTCAGGTTCATCCCATTGAACCATATGGGATGAACCTTCTATGGCATTTACTGAAACATCCTCAACATGGCTTCGCAGCTGACCAATCCCTTTCGCCCTTGCCGCATCCAGACTCTTGGGAAGTTCAGCATAAAGCAAGAGTGTCGGCACCTTGATGAACGGATAGACTTCTGGAAAAGGCTCTTTGAAAAAAGCTTTGATAATGGCTAGGACCGTAAACTTTGATGCCACCATTTCAAAGTTTCCATCCTGTCTCTTTTTAAAAAGGGAAGTAGCATACTTCTACTTGCGGGAATCCCATCGGTTTGTATACGTTTGATATTCATGGGAAATTTCTTCTTCATCTGCAAATACCGACTGCTTCATGTAATCATTCCAACCCGTATAGGCATATTCAAACGTCATCTCTGGCTGATTTTGCGGGAAAGTAAAACCTCCATCAAGCAGAACCAGTCCCAATACTTTCTCCGGATAAAGGCGCGTAAAATGTAGTGCTGCATCTGCCCCCCCAAGAATGCCCCATTATATAAAAAGGGCCGGAAACGATTTTTTCAATCACTTGATGAATCCATGTTGCCATATTCGAAAAAAGATAATCATCTTCTTCTAAAAAGGGGGAAGTCTTCCCGTGGCCTGGACTATCCAAAACAATTAAGTGAAACTTATCTTCAAGGATAAAAACCAGCTCTTCGAAACTATACAACCCATTTCCTGCAAGACCATGTAAGCAAATAACGCTCGGATTTTTTGCATCACCATATTCGTAGTAATTCACTAAGCCATTTTCTGTTGTTATTTTGTGGTTCTTCATTCTTATCTCTCCTCCAACTGGTGCTTGATGATCCTAATCAGGATCGTCAATTAATTTTTGCTCAAGAGAACTGTGACACAGTAATCGATACGAGGATCATATTGAAGTTTTAATAATTGGTAGTATTTTATTATAAATTTGCAGGGTACCTGCTAATAAACATTCAAGTATTTTCATTATACTATTATATTCTGGAAATTAATTAGATTAAAATATAGTAATTAGATATAGTAAAGAACAGGCTATAGATCCTCTCTTGTATATAGGGAAACAAGAGGGCAGTTTTGATTGTTGGTTTTAAAACCTAAAGAAATGTTGATGAGTGAGGAGAAAAAAGAATGAAAATTGATAATCAAGAATTCCATATCAAAGGCACATTCTATACAATCAGACCTGCAGTACAGTCAGACGCGCAAAGCTTGTCAGAAATAAGATTGCAGATAGATGGGGAGACTCAAAATCTGGACAGAGAAAAAGGCGAAGCCTTTATAGATGAACAAGGATTTGAAAAATTAATTGAAGCAGACAACATAAATGACAAAAATCTTTTTCTGGTTGCCGTAGTCGATGATAAAATTGTCGGGTTTTCACGATGTGAAGGAAACAGGTTAAAAAGATTTTCACACAAAGTAGAATTTGGTGTTGGGGTATTACAAGAATATTGGGGATACAGTATCGGCAAAAACTTGTTGAAGGAATCACTTGCTTGGTGTGATATGAACGGTCTTAGAAAAGTAACCTTAACTGTTCTAGAATCCAATAAAAAAGCGATAGCTCTTTATGAAAAATTTGGTTTTAAAACTGAAGGCATACTTGGAAATGACAAAGTGTTTGCTGATGGAACATTCCGAAGTACTGTTGTAATGGGAAGATTTAAGTAAGAGTTTTGTTGGAATTAAAATTAGTTTACATATCGCAGCTTATCGGAAGCTACTGATATTGCAAAGGAGAAAAGAGGCTGTAAGCAGCACATCTTTTCTCCTTTTGTCTGTATAAGTGTACTTTTACGAACGCTTTATTGTAGGGGTTATACAGTGTAATTTATTTTGTTGAGTAGTAATGAATGTTAACATAGTAGTCAATATAGATTATAAATCAAAGCCCATGGAAACTAAGAAATTAGTCTAAGCGATCTTGAATTGAGAGACTTTGAAGAGAAAAGAAGATAGCTGGGAGGAATTTCACTTATGCCAATTATCAATCATGAAATTTATATCCAAGCTCCAATCAAGGTTTGTTTCGATCTTGCTAGAAATGTTGATATACATACCGAAACTACTGCTAAAACAAAAGAACGAGCTATTGCAGGAGTAACGACAGGGTTAATGGAAAAAGGAGACAGCGTTACTTGGGAAGCTATTCATTTGGGTGTGAAGCAGAAGCTCACTGCTAAAATCATCGAAATGGAGAAACCCTATCGATTTACAGATGAGATGGTCAAAGGAACATTTCATTCTTTTACCCATAAGCATGAATTTATGGTAAAAGACAATGGAACAATCATGAAAGATAGATTTGTTTATCGTTCGCCTCTTGGCTTTTTCGGAAAAATTGCGGATAGATTATTTTTAGAAAAATATATGAGGAAATTTATTGTGAACCGGGCAATTGAACTAAAGAAGATAGCTGAATATAAGAAGAAGTAGAGTTTACATATCATGAGATTATCGGAAGTGAAGAAACTTCGACGCGATCTTCTTTTTTGTCTGTCAAAGTTTATTTTTGTGAATGGTGTAAATTAATTTTCTATTCAGGGTTAGATCTCGTATTCTATTTATACGACCTAATAGGCCAATGATAGAAATTATCTGATTTAAAATAGGACAGAAAAGATGGTGATTATCATCGAATTAATTAATGTTCTTCGCAAAAAAGGAATAGTCGTCAATGAATTTGAAAATATTGGCATAAACTATAGAAAGAAATGGATTAATGCTTTTTCTGATTCTCAACTTGAAGAACATCAAAATTTAAATGAATTTTTATGGTATCTGTTTTCTTCTAAAAAAGTAGATTACTTGGTAAAGAAAGAAGCAGCTCTAGCCTTCGATAAAGTAAACAAGCAATATTGTTATATCTTCTTTCAAGAGTCAGAAGATGTTTTACAAGTAGAATACGCTTCTTCTATGAATGCGAAAGATTTGTCGAATGTAACAGGCGAATACTGTGATGTCTATATTGTGGACAAAGGCTTTAATTGGACATATGTAATTCCTCATGAAGAAGATTGGGGTCCATATTTTTACAGAAAAACGTCCAAGGGTGATTGAAAAGTTTTTCTAAAAAGTAGACTCACAGGAAATACAGTTTACATATGACACCTTATCGGAAGCTATTTGTATCGCAAAGGAGAAAAGAGGCTGAACGCAGTACATCTTTTCTCCTTTTTTGTTCGTGAAAAGGCACTTTTACAAACGGTTTAGTGGCTAATTGTGTTATTGCCAAAATATATCCTTCTATTAAATCGTATATTACGATATAATCGTATCATAAGATTTAATGGAAGGGGTATTCGTGATGACTAGTAACGCAAAAAAATTAAATGAGTGTTGGACTGATATTTATTTTCACCTGCATTACCCACATACAGAAAAGATTTCCCACCAAGTGATTCGAATCCTGCAGCTTGTGGAGAAAAAAGAAGAAATTGGAGTAAGTGAAGTGGCCACCTATCTTCAAATTTCACACAACACAGCTTCCGAACATGTGAAACGAATGGTAGAGAAGAATCTGCTAATTAAAGAGAGAGATTCGCAGGATGAAAGAAGGGTCCTATTGCATCTAACAGAAATCGGGAAATGTGTGTTGCATCGAAATACGAGCCTAGATGAAGAAAAACTGGAACAAGTCATGGATCAGTTAGCGGACAAGGAAAGAGAAATTGTCGAACAGGCTTTCAGAATTTTAAGTGAGCGTGCCAAAACATGTTTGTAATTATGAAAGTTATTGCTTCAGCATTTGTGATAGCTATCGTAACAGAGATCTCCAGGAGGTTTCCTGCATATGGAGGGATAGTGGCAGCTCTTCCACTTGTAAGTTTGCTGAGCATCATTTGGCTATACATGCAAGGGGAACAGACAGCTACTTTAAGTAAATTTGCATTAGGGGTGCTTTGGGGATTTCCGGCGACAGCTGTTTTGTTGATCATCGTCTACGTCGCGCTTCAAAACTCAATTCATTTGTTTCTTTCTATAGCTTTAGGTGGATGTGGCTGGCTGCTATTTTTAGTTCTTCAAAATGTTGTATTAGACTATGCTAGAGGAATTTTTAGCTGATGAAAGGAAGGAGCTTTGAATAAGGTTGCTTCCTTTTTTGCATGTGAAAATGTACTTTTACGAACGCTTAATGACCTAAAATCATGTAAGGTTTTCTATGTTAAATTTAATGGAAGAACATTGGTACTACACCGTATTACAGAAAATTAGTTGAAGGAGGACTAATAAGATGTCCAATCGTCAAGATGAAGAAAAGTTAACCGGCGGGAATGTTTCTGATGTCTATCGCACCGGAGATACAGTGCGTCGGAATTTGAAGCCAGAAAGTTTCAAAATTCATCAGCTTTTAAAGCATTTAGAGAATAGAGGTTTCAATCAGGCACCGCGATTTTTAAGCATAGATGAAAACGGGAGAGAAACTTTAACGTTTATTGAAGGAGAGGCCGGTAATTATCCTTTAAAAGAATATATGTGGAAAGACGAAGTTTTGAAAGAAATAGCGAAGATGATTCGTCTCTATCATGATGCAGTATGTGACTTTCCATTTGATGAAAGCTGGCAGCCGTTAGATAATACACCTTCGCACTACGAAGTGATATGCCACAATGATTTTGCTATATACAACATCATTTTCAATCAAGAAAAACCAGTAGGAATTATTGATTTTGATAATGCTGCCCCTGGTCCGAGACTTTGGGATCTAGCTTATACCCTTTATACATGTGTCCCTTTAAGTAGATATAATTTGGCTAAATCAGACGAGGGAGAAGTTTATTATGATTCTTCAAAAGATGCGGATCGAATAAAAGAACGGGTAAAATTGTTTTTTGAATCGTATGGAAGAGAAGTAGAAGAAAACTATTTGGAAATGGTATTGCTGCGATCAGAAGGACTATGTAAAACGATAGTAAGAAAAGCGACCGAAGGTGATCTTGCCTTTCAAAAGATGGTGTTAGAAGGGCACGTTGAGCATTATCAAAAAGAAATTCAATTTATTCGCGAACACGGTCATGAATGGACTTAGTAT
Organism: Planococcus antarcticus DSM 14505; assembly: GCF_001687565.2. NCBI lineage: Bacteria > Bacillati > Bacillota > Bacilli > Caryophanales > Caryophanaceae > Planococcus > Planococcus antarcticus. The sequence goes on along the minus strand of NZ_CP016534.2, from coordinate 3,595,229 downwards.
AGAATTCTAAGCTTTCTAATTAGTTTACATATCATAAGTTATCAGAAGCTGCTTGGATACAAAAGGAGAGTAGAGGCTAATCCAAGTACCTCTTCTCTCCTTTTTTGTTTGTATAGGCATATCGTTACGAACGGTCTATATGGAAGGTACTCTCGCATCTGTTTTGACTACGTCAAACAGATGCTAACTTGTAGTTATGCCAAATTTCACCATTATAATTTTAAATGATGCCCTAAATGCTTTATAAAGACAAAGAACCAATCGAATCATTTAAATCAACTAACTGAAATTAATAAGGTTATTCTCTGAACTGTTCCGATGTGCTGACATGTATAGAATTTGTATAAGTATTCAAAGGATGACGACTTGGTTTTTACCTTTATCTTTTGCTAAATACAAAGCCTTATCTGCCCATTGGGCCATGGAGTTAAGGGGAAAGTCACCTATAAAACTTTTCCCACCTATTGATACGGTGACGTCAATCGGACGGCTCTGTTCCTGAATTTTCAGCTGCTGGATATCCAAGCTTAACTTGTTAGCTAGCAATGTTAGTTCTATTTTGTTGGTATCCGGCAGAAGGAGTGCAAATTCATCTCCCCCTATCCGTGCTGCTGTATCAGAGAATCTTGTTGCATCCGAAATTTGAAGAGCCAGTTCTTGTAGTACTCGATCACCTGCAGGATGTCCGTAACCATCATTTATTTCTTTAAAGTTGTCTACATCGATGTAGAGTAAAGATAGGTACATGCCACGTTGACGGGATAGACTCACTTCTTTTATTACTTGTTCTTCAAAATAGCGTCGATTAAACAGGGAAGTCAAAGAATCCTTTTCGGCATATTCTTTCAGTTGAAGTTCTAGAAGCTTTTGTTTGGTAATATCCACATGGCGAATGACTACCCCTTCAATGGCCTGATTGTTTGCTTGAAGAGGGGTGGCTTGCATCAAAAACCATCTTTTTATGGCAGGGGAATGACACGGGTACTCAAAATTGAAACAGTCCGCGTCTCCTGTCAAAATCGCCTGCAGTCCTTGAAATATTGCAGGTTCTTCTTCACATTGTCGAAGATAATTTGCACCAATCCCAAAACTGGATAGCGTTGTGCCATTGCTTAGCCCAAATCGATTCCATTCTTGATTTGTAAAACAAATAGTTCCATTTCGATCGATCAAACAGATTTGATCTCCTAAAGAATTCAGAATGGACTCACTTATTTCCGAATCCATTGATAAGAGGGTGTCAAACTTTGCTTTCATTGCCATCATCATCTTTCTATAGGAGAGTGTGGTGATATGGTAGTTCTTTCATATCCTTATTTTTAATGAAATCCTGTAAATATTTTTTTTCAAAAGCTTTTGGGGTCAAAGGCTTATCATACAAATAGCCTTGATGTATCGGACACCCGTTTTCTTGCAAGAACAAGGATTCTTCTACTGTCTCTACTCCTTCAGCCACTAAATCGCATTCGATACTGTGTGCCAAGTGAATCAGGGATGTTAAGACGGCTTCCGATTTTCGGTTTTGGCCGATTTTCTGAACAAAGGATTGGTCTATTTTGATTTTATTGATTGGAAAATGAGTCAAATAGGAAATCATCGAAAAGCCGGTGCCAAAATCATCAATCGCAATGGAAATGCCTTTGGATTTGCAGCGAAGTAAATTCTCGAGTGTTTTGGGTGAATAGGTCAGCTCGGCCTGTTCGGTAATTTCAATTTCAAGTAGATGCGAAGAGATTTGAAAATGTTCAAGCAGTTCAAAAAAATTGTCGAAAAAAGTCGGATCACTGAGTAGAGAAGGGGTCATATTGATGGCGGTCCGAAGGTTCCAGCCAAATCCTTTTTCCCACTCTTTAATTTGAGTAAATATTTCGGCAAGCAAATGAGAAGTCAAAGGAACAATCTCCCCAGACTCTTCGGCTATTTGGATAAATTCCAGTGGTGAAATTTCTCCGAATTCGGGATGATTCCAACGGGAAAGTACTTCAGCGCCGACTAGCTGACCGGAACTTCCATCAATCTGTGGCTGCAGGACGTAATAAAAGCCATTCTCCTTTAAGTCTCCGTTCAACCCTTTTTCAATAGCTGACTTCCGATTATAAGAAATTTTCATCAGTGGGTGGAAGAAAGAGTGAAAAGAACCGGGAACCTCTTTGGCTTCATGCATCGCGATGTCGGCGCAAGAAATCAACTCTTCTAGTGTCTGAGCATCAAAGGGGAAGCAAGCAATGCCAATACTGACGCTGGCATGGATTTTTTGAGAATCTTCTAGAACCACCGGGTGAACGAAAATCTCTTGCATCTGTTCAGTGATAGCTGCCACGTCTTCATTTGGAGCGACTTCTTGCAAAATAATGAACTCATTCCCATCTAGCCGGCCAACATGACACGTTTTGCTTGAAAACCCGTTCAATTCTTCAGCGAATTTCTTTATGATGCGTTCTCCCGCACCGAAGTGGTGTACAGCGTTAATATAGTTTAAATTATCAATATTGAAATGCAATATCGAGAAATTCTTCTGCTGTTCGATTAGCAAACGAGCTGTCTCAATAATTAATCTGCGATTGGGCAATCCCGTTAAATAGTCGTAGTATGTGGATTCGACCAGTTGCACTTCTGTTTTCTTTCGTTCACTTACATCCTGAAAATATAAAGCCAATCCGCCTTTTTTTAACGGACATACTTTCATCTCGAACCAAATATCCAGTGGCTTATAGTAATCGATAAATTCCAGGACGACTTTTTCTCTCAAAGCCTGCTGGTAATTTTGATAGAATGACGTGCCAGCTACTTCTGGAAACCATTCCACCAAGTCTCTTCCCACTACATTTCTGCGTTGGTACTGAAACAGTTTTTCAGCAATCTCATTTACATAAATGATTTGTAACTGATCATCCAATAAAATAAACCCTTCGGTCATCGTTTCTAACACAATTTCCGCGGTGATGGGTTGAATGGAATAAGGACTAACAGACTTATGGGAGACGATGACACCGTATGTATGTCCCGACGCATCTTTAATTCCCTTCATTTTCGTTTGGAACCAATGGATGACGCCATCTTTCATAAGAAACTGCCCCACCTGTTGGTGTTCGGGAATTTTATTCATCAATACTTGCTGAATTGAGTGAAGTTCAGTTTCTTTATCCTTTTTCATCAATTGCTCGAAATAATTGGCTCCTGTTTTCCAAAAGGAGTTACTTTCGTCGTGAGTGGGTTTAGACTTAAAAGTGGACACGACCAAACGGTTTTCGACATACTGAAACCACCAAGAAAAAGGACGTGTCAAACATGGGTAAACACAAAACGACCGAATACAAGGAATATATCGCCAAGCTCCATATCAAAGAAGGACGGAAAGCCACGGACCTGGCTTATGAAGTCGGCGTGAGTGCCACAACGGTGCGGCAATGGGCAAGAGAGTATCGGGAAAAGCAAGAGCGTTTAGCGAATCCAACGGGTGAGCCGCTGGTCACCTTCTCAGAGATGGAGAAGAAGCTGCGGGATACAGAAAACCGGCTGAAAGAGCGTGACGATGAAGTAGAAATCTTAAAAAAGGCCATGCATGTCTTCATGAAAAGCCGCACGTAATCTTTTCGTTCATCCAGGAGCATCGGAACGAATACGACGTGTTGATGATGTGTAATTTACTTGGCGTATCCAGAGGCGGCTACTATAAATGGCGGACTCAGCTGGTCGTAGCTACTCGGACTGAACGGCAGATTCTGCGGGAAGAACTTCTCCAAAAAATTGCTCAATCGTATCATGAGAGCTATGGCACCTATGGTAGCCCGCGCATTCTTGAAGATCTCAAGGCGCAGGGATATTCCATATGCGAACGAACCGTGGGTCGTTACATGAAAGAGCTAGGACTCTGTGCATTGCCAGTAAAACAATTCGTGACAACGACGGATTCCAACCATCACCAATTCGTTTACCCAAATCTTCTCGAGCGCCGTTTTAATGTCGACAAGCCCAATACGGTCTGGGTATCCGATATCACGTATATCTGGACGCTAGAGGGATGGTTGTATCTGGCGAGTGTAATGGATCTATTCTCGCGCAAGATTATCGGGTGGAGTCTGGATGTCACGATGAAGACCGAACTGCCACTTGGGGCGCTGCAAGAGGCGCTGCTCTTGCGAAATCCCACTGGTGAGCCAATCCATCACTCTGACCGCGGCTCTCAATACTGTTCCGATGAGTACATTAAGTGCTTGAAAAAAGCCGAATTCCAAATCAGCATGAGCCGCAAGGGAGATCCGTACGATAACGCCTGCATCGAATCGTTTCACGCCACCATTAAGAAAGAGCTGATTTACCGCCACCGGTTCCGAACACGGGAAGACGCTCGAAAGGCAATCGGCCATTACATCGATGACTTCTATAATTTGCGTAGACGGCACTCCACACTCGGTTATTTGTCACCCGAAAACTATGAAAAAAAATACGCATCCCTGATATCAGAACGATTGGTTTCGTGACAGTTTGACAGCCATGAGAAGCGGTTCGCTTTTGAACCGCTTCTCATGGCTGTCCGATCAAGCGGAGCGCGATAGGGTTTTTGAAGAAAAAGAACAGTTTTTCTGTGTCCACTTTCTTGACAGAAGACCATGAGTGGTACAAAAATCGACCCATGGCTGATTCGCGTAAAGAATGATTCCATTTGTATCCATGATAATCAGGAATTCGTCCATCGCGTTCAGCCATTCCTGAGTTTGACTATCATTATTTCCCAACATCTTCTCACTCCTCATTTTTAGTTTGCTCTATTATCATAAACGGTGATAAGAACCTACTCCACTTCATTGTTCCTAAAGTATGCATCCAATCTGCGAAATAGATGTTCTAGTCCTTGGCGAAATGAACTTGGTTTTTCCCTTTCTTTTTGGCGGTATACAAAGCTTCATCAGCTAACTTTATGGTTTCTTCTATCTTTTTAGAATTTGATGCTACCCAGAATGCGCCACCGATACTGCAACTGATAGACGCATGTTGGCCATTAAGAGAGTATGGCTTGTTAATGGTTGATATAATTCTTTCGCCAACCAGTCTTCCTCTTTTAGCCATTTCCTCTGCAGGTGAAGTCAGGACGACAATAAATTCATCTCCCCCGATTCTAGAAATCATTTCTTCTTGCCTTATGGTGTGTTTCATTCTGGCAGCTACTTGAACGAGTAATTCGTCTCCTGCATGATGCCCCAACGTATCATTAATGGATTTAAAGCCGTCTAAATCGGTAGAGAACAACTTGATTCTTTGGACTTTAACCGATAGCCATTGTTTCTCTCCATTCTGTAAAAGGAAAGGGTATAGTTGTTTATTTCAGAACAAACTGATATGTTTAGCTGTTCAACTGAATATGTCAGCGTATACATAAGCATTATAGATTAAATTTGCATAACTTTGTATGGGTATATAAAGCTATTTAAATTACTTTTTTTTCAATTAAATGGCAAGTGTAAGATCTCATTTTTGTTAGTAAAGGAAAATCCCAGGCAAAAAAGCATGAGTTCATCCTTTTTCTTCAACTTATCGCATATTTTATTTACTAAAAAGTGATTTATCATCTTTTGGAAAAGAAAAATGACTGATTATTGGATACTATGATTTATATATTGTTCATAAATGAGCCACTTATGCGGATAAGTAAACCAGCTATTGCAGAAGGTAGAACCACCGTCTGTGCAATATAGAGCCAACGGAAGTGCCTACCAATAATTTAATAACGAATTAATACCGAGAACGCGTTGGATAGTGAAACCACTCTATATTGATGTCGAATCTAAAGAAATGATGTCTGCCATTTAATTTAAAATCTATAAGTAGGAATAAGAAGCACTTAATAAGTTTTTCTCCATTTCTCTAGCCAGGAGAGTTTACATATGACGAATTATCGGAAGCTACTGGTATTGCAAAGGAGAAAAGAGGCTGTAAGCAGCACATCTTTTCTCCTTTTGTCTGTATAAGTGTACTTTTACGAACGCTTATTAAATATAAGGAAGAGAAGTAAAAAGACAAAACTACACTATTAGAAATTTTTGTGTTCCGAAATGGGTTTATATGGTAAGTTGGTTAGAAAAAGAGATGCTAATTTACGAAGCTCTAAGGAGAAATGATATGAAAAAAAGATTATTTATTTTCTTTTCATCACTAATTGCTTTACTTATTATGGGTTACTTTATAATCCTATTCATGTTTTATTATGAACCCACTCCTAGTAAACACAATGTTGAAGAAATGGTAAGCGCAAAAGATCTTACGGATTTCGGTGAGGTTGAGGGATCATATCTACGAACTCCAAAAAACTATGGTTTTTACAATAAAGACAGCATTTATATCGTGGAACAGTACTTAGAAAAAGGTGAGGAGTATGATAAGCAATATGTAATCATAGAAGAGGGTTTGGAATTAACGGATGATGATAGCCAGGCTATCAATCAAATCCTAGCTAAAGATGAATTACAAACTGATTATCTAAGTAATCTCAAAGTAATCTCAAAGCATCGAATGACTGTCTACAAAAATAACGAAAAAGTTGAAGAAAGCTGGCTTTTCAAAATTACCTATAAATATGATGAAGATTATTTCTTGACGTTCTTGCTTCCCGAAAACATCGAAGAAGGGAAATTCAACTTTTTCGCAGAAGGATATGAACAGTTTCTACAATTTTAATATATTGAGATTTTACAGATTTGAAAAAAATCTGCTTAAAGAAAACTGGAAATTCTCTTCTCTTATAGCGAGAGAACTTCTTACCAGTGCCTGAAGTCAACATGCCCAATTTTATGGGTTTACATATCTCAAATTATCGAAAGAGAAAAAGCGATACGCAGTTTTTCTCATTCTTTGCGTCTGGAAAAATATACTTTTATGAACGATTTTATTTCCAAAATTATCTAGCTATTATTTTGAGTTCTGAGTATATTTAATGTATGAGTTTCGATTTTAATTACATAAGTTAAGACATGAAAACAGACTCAGCAATACCCAGAGGAAGTGAGTGGGTAGAGACTAGGATTCGAATGTAACTTATGTGCAGTTAAGTTACATTCAAAATACTTATTGGAGGTAAAAAATGGGGAAGCTACTAGCATGTATGTTTATAGGTTTGATATTCCTAACTATAGGAATTTATGTATCCAGTTTTTTAACTACAACATGGATTATAGTTGGCGTGCTTCTTGCTGTACTGGGAGGAATATTAATGGGCAGTAGCTCTTTGTTTTTACCTAAGTACGTTAAAAAATGAGTTTCATAGAGATCTTTTACTGAATCCGAATGTAACTTATTGTGAATTATGTTACATTCACTTTCAACAATAAAAAGAGAAAGCCCATCGAATTTCTTTCCCTAAAGTCTAAAAGTCGCATCCTGATTTTCAGGATGCGACTTTTACTCATTCAAACCACGCCTTTCGAAAAAAGGCATGATTCAATCTTTCACTTTGTTCCTGACAGACCTTTATCTAAAAAGGGTGTACGTATTTGTACTTTAATTTAAAATTACCGTCATAACGATCGCGGTTGCAACCGAAAGAATAAAAGATCCTACTACAACCCACTGAGAAGTAGCAGTTTTTTTATTTTTAGTTGTAAAATATTCAGTAACCTTAACGACTAAATATATAAGCAATGCTGGAATAGCCAGTCCATCAACTGTAATTTCTTTCCCTGTAGCCAGCATTAAAGAGACGAATAACATACCATAAATGATCGCTGCGTAAAATCCATTACTCATTGTGCCTAGAACCCCAGAGTTATTTAAATTGGTTTTTTTTGTAGATATGGTAGACATGTCTATCAAACCTCCTGTTAAGATTTTAGATTATCTGTAAAAGAATTAGGTGTATTTACCATTGTAAACAATTATCATATATTCCTTGTATGCCTAAAATTTCTGCAGCTGCACCACCAGCTATTAGTGTGAAATCTTTTGCATTTCCAGCTCCAACGAGCAATTGAGCAGTTGCCTTAATTCCACCAAATCCTTTAATTGCCTTGAATGCAGCGCCAGCAGGTATAACTGCTAATGTAAGATGAGCTGCACATTTAGTCACCTGCCATGCCCCTCCCCAGAAACCTGCTGCCATTATAACATCCTCACCCGCCTCAGTTTTGGCAACAAAGTTATTATCTCCCTGTAATGTTACTGAAACTGTTCCTTTTGGAAGCTCTGGCTGTTCTGCATAGATCAATTGTTGATTCAGTATACTCACTTCTTCTTTACTGTTTGCTACAATAATATCATCTAATTCAGTAACTTTTTTGTTGCGTTACTAGAAGCTTGAATTCCAGAACTTTCAAACATAGCTTCAAGCAGTCGTTCTAATTCATGTTCATCTAGCCCACTGGTTATTTCATCAAAACGAACCCACTCATTGGCTATTTCTTCTGCTTGCTTTTCTTGTCCTGATGTAACTTTAAATTCAGAATAAGAATTAGCTTGTGCGCTTAAACCAGTCATGCTCATACTCGTAACTAATAGCATTGTGCTTATAAGAATAAAAAAAATCTTCTTTTTCATACTAGCAACTCCCTTTTTTTGAATAATGATAATACTTCCATCTATTCAAATTAACTGTAACATTAATAAGTAAAAAAGGATAGTTATTCCAGTTAACTGGCAATTAAATGCCAAAAATTTTTCTCTTCTAAAAAAATCAACGGAGTTTTGCTGCTAGTTTTGAATGTAACTTATTGCTAATTAAGTTACATTCAATTGTCGAACAGTGGGTACTTTATGAAAGGAGTCTTATTCTTTGGGTAATATAAAATATGTTCATTTATTCTCATTTTATTTCTTTAAAACCCTAATTGTACTTCTAGGTTTTTTTTATGCTGAAGACAATTTTCGTAAATCACTTCAAGAATTTAATTCATCGGATGTTATTCGATCTTGCATCGTCTTTTTTATTATTTTTCTGGCTGCAAGTACTTCTTCTCAGAGTTATGAAAATTTCCAATCCGTCTCCAAGAAAACTAGGTTTCTACTAGGTATCACAGCTGGAATAATTGCAATTCTTTCTTGTGGGTATTTACTAAGTGTTTATTTTTGAATGTAACTTATTAGCAATTATGTTACGTTCAAAAGCCCTCCATTGCTGGAGGGCTTCTTCTTGATTCATTGCTTTTGAGGGTTTCTTAGTAAGTCATCGTAATGACCACAATTCCGCAAAATTAACGTTTTTTCAGCTGTTTGGCTGTATTCCCACGAAATCCGGATATCCATATTGGCGCTTGCTTCAAAGATGGATTTCGTCCCTTCAATTCGCTTGGTTCTCAGGGAAGGTTGAAAAGGAGGTGCGGCTGCCAAGAGCTTAATGGCCTCACTGACCGCACGCTGTTCATTCTTGTGGAACTTTTTATATGATTTCTTGAATTTATTCGTGATCTCTAGTTCAAACAATCAACTGTCACCTTCATTCATCTGCTTCAAGCCAGGCAAGCGCATCTTCTACAGCCAATGGGCCACTGGTCATTCCCCGGCCGATCTCTTGCTGAGCTTCTTTTTCGTCTTGCTGCCACGTTTCCGTCCAGTACCAAGCTTGGTCTTTAGCGATTTCAATCATCGGAATCAGGACGATCCGCCCGTCTACCACGGTTACTTTCAAATTGGTATTAGAGGTTAAATCCAGCTGTTCCAGTATTTCGTTGGGAATTGTCACCTGCCCTTTGCTTCGCAAACGAACATGCTTGGCCATCCCTTTATCTTGCGAACGTTCCTGTACATTTGGCATGCTTCAAGCCACCTTTCATTTTCCATAACTTTAAGAAAATCTAACTTTCCTACTTTCTTAAATATATACTTTATCGCTTCAAATTTCAAGCAAAAGAAAGGGAAATCCGCAATAAATACATTCACTTTCTTTTCAGTGGCTCATAAAGGCAGCAGCCGACATGGAACCCATTTCATTTTGGCAATTTAAAGAGAAGTTGGATGACAAAAAAAAAAATTTGCTTCGCTGGTTTCAAAAAAAGAGGGTTTCTTTCTTTTAGGAATAGGCACCAAAAATTAAAACGAAATGAGGAATGAATCATGAACATCGACAATCAATTAATCACAACAGACTCAGCCAAACGGTGGATTGAAATGTTGCAGAAGCAACTGATCCGTGAAAATCCAGCCGCCTTGCCAAACGACGGCATTGACGGCATCTACGGCGCCGAAACAACAGAATGGGTAACCCGTTTTCAACAGCGTAAAGGGTTGTACGTCGACGGCATCGCCGGAGCTGAAACATTGGAACGATTGCGTACAGATATCGTGTTTTACGTAGGTGGGCCTTCTGGAAAAGGTGTAGAACTGTTGCAGGAGGATTTGGAGTATTTCTATCTTTCGTCGGGAACAATCGATGACATCTACGGGGCTGGCACACGACAGAGTGTCCGAGACTTCCAAGCCGACAATAACTTGTTTGTGGACGGAGAAGCTGGTCCTGGAACAATGAAGAAGATGGATGAACTTCTGACGACGCTCTTCGCTCAATCTAGCGATACTGGAAGCCTGGTCCGTCGGATTCAAGAACAATTAAATGAGCAAGAAAGTACTAGTGTTTCTGTTTATGTAGATGGAATTTACGGCAGTGCGACGAAGAATGCTATTACCCAATTTCAGACTGAAAACAATCTTTATGTAGATGGCATCGTTGGACCGAGAACAATGCATTTTTTAGATGCTCAAGCACAACAACTTATGACTAGCGAAGAAATTCAAAATGCTCTTGAGTCTCGTGCAGGTTTTTCTTTTGGAGAAGTGGAGGAAGCTGTAGCCACAAAATTCATCTCACTTTTAGAAGAAAATTCTGTTTTCACAGGAAATTTAGGTACCGCTAATCTTTCTAGTGTTAATGCTGTTACACAGGTAGGGTACCAGAATAATGGAATGCTCATCGTATATGCTGAAGTTGATGATAATTCTGAAAAACAAGTGATGGCATTCTTTGATGAAAAAGAAGAAGAGCTACTCACCTTTAGCATCATTCAAGAAACCGGAAGTGCATACGATGATCTTATAAAAATTACAAACGTTAGTCTTACAGAGAACGGAGAAGGAATTGAAGAAATTGAAACAACAGTAGCAGAATCAGATAATCAACAACTTCTCTTGGAGTTAGAATTTAAAGAAGCTTACGAAAAAGCACTAAGTTCAGCATCTATAGCTTCAGCCTCAACAATTACTCTCTCGAGTGATCCTGGAGAAGATCCACTTTATGATGCTATTCAACTTGCTTGCGGATCATTGTTAGCTATAGGGGCAGGAGTATCTTATGCTAAAATTGCGACTATTTTAGGTGTTACTACTACTAATCCAGTTTCTTTAGGAGCCATTTTGACAGCTGTTGCAGGTGGCGCTCTTGGTTATTATTTTTGTCAATATCTAGAATCTCCTCTTTCTTAAAGTATGACTATTTGTTAGAGAGTAGGGAATAAATAAAAAATAGATTAAGATACCTAAATCACATCAAATAGTGAAGAAGGTATCTTAATTTTACTATCACTTTTTAAAAAAATTATAAGGAGGTTAAAATATGGATTCTAAAAAACTTTTTTTGCGCTTTATTGTAGCACCTATTATCGTTTTAGTTCTTTTATTTCTTGTGATATATGTCTTAGAAGACGGAGATATAAATTGGTTGTTTTTTATTCCTTTTATAATTGTTTTTATGGCTATCAATTCAATTTACTTTTTGATTAAAAAAAGAAAATTAAATTAAAGATATATATAAGTTGAATTAAATATCTGACATTTCTGATAATAATGTTGTATAGTTGGAGAAAATCCGAAAGGAAGATCTCCATGGAAAAGGAAGCGCAAATCCAAGAATTAATAGAAGCGATGAACCAGACCCATGATCGGCGCATATATGAGCGCTACCTGGCTGTGAAGCTCATCCTTCAAGGTAAGACCCAGAAGGAAGCTGCGGAAATCATCGGACGCAACGAACACACCGTCGGGAAATATATCGCCGGTTATCAAGCGTCTGGCCTGGAAGGGCTTGTCCGGCGCACAGCTCCCGGTAGAGAGTCGAAACTGAAATTCGAACAGTTGCGGGAACTAAAGGAAATCATCGCTTATCAAACACCAGTCGACTGCGGATTTCCAGCACGAGCCAATTGGACGCTATCCCTTGCGGTTCAACTCATTAATGTCAAATGGAATGAGAGCTATACTTTGAAAGGTGCTTCCCGACTTCTCCATTCACTGGGGCTTAGCTATACCCGTCCGACTTACACGCTTAAAAAAGCAGATCCGGTGAAGCAGGAGAAGTTCCGTGTTCAGACATTTCCAGCGCTAAAAAAAAACTGATGAACGGACAAATCGACTATCTCCTGTTTGAAGATGAATCGATGATCCGAGACTATCAAGCAATCGGTCGAACCTGGTTCATCCGGGGGAAACAGCGCCTCATCCCGACTTACGGACAGCACAAGGGGCTGAAACTGATTGGAACGCTCGAATATGAAACAGGTAAAATTTTCTGTGTAGAAGAGGAACGCTACGATGCCAAAACGTTTTTGGGATTCTTGCGAAAACTTCTGGCTGCTTATCCAGCGGGTAAAATTGTCATGATTCTCGATAATGCAAGAATCCACCATGCCAAGTTGATTCAACCATTTCTTGAAGAAAATCGAAACCGCCTTGAACTCGTCTTCCTGCCGCCCTACAGCCCTGAGCTTAATTTAATGGAAGGCGTTTGGAAATGGTTGAAGGAATCGGTCATTCAAAATGTTTTCTTCGGCAATGTACAAAAGATTATCTTGGCGGTCCGGGCATTCTTAAAAGATGTTGAGCAGCGACAAGCTGAAACGATTGATCGCCTATGCGTAAGAATGTAACTTTTTAAATTCAACTTATATAGATACTTAAATCTCGTAGCATATATACTCAATTCAAAAGCCATAGGTACCTTAGCATTACCGAAGTTAAATTACATAAGAACCAGAAAAACCAACTTACTTGTAAGTTGGTTTTTTGTGAAGAGAGTTTTAAAAATGCATTCTATCTGAAGTTTTGTATAGGATAGTATTCTTTTCATTCGCAGTAGAGCTTTATTTTTCTTTAAAGTCATGTAGTTTGCTACTTTTTTAAAAATTTTAAGTATAATTTTCACGTTTTCACCTACTATTTTCATCTACACGGAAACGAGCATATTAATTGCTGTACTTGCATCTGTTGTTGGAAAGTTATCCTACACTTATTTTCTAAGCAAAAAGCGTGCTCAAAAGCACTAAAGTTAAGTTACATATTATAAGTCACCTAAAAATTAACTTATCTGGAGTAGATTTTTTATTTTTGAATGTAACATAAGTCTAATTATGTTACATTCACAACCCTTGTGTTAGTGAATTTTGAAGAGAAATAAGAGAAGTTAGATTTGCTAGAAAAAAAGATACATTCGATTTGTAATGTTGAAAGGTTTTAGAAATTTGCTTTTGAATAGATTTGGGTTTGTACCACAGGTTACCCGATGAGAAGAAGCTAGAAAGAGCCTTTTCTCTTTTTTTCCTTCTAGGAAAGTGTACTTTTAAAAGTGCTTTTAATTATTGAATGGTTTATGAATGAAAAGAGTTGCATCTACTTAATTAGCATAGATAACTCTTTTCAAGAAATAGGCTTATCAAAATAACTTTCATACAACAAATCAATTCTAATAACCCAACAAAAAAAGTGTCTTTTTAAAAGATACTACAAATAATATTAACGGTCACGCACAGTTTTGTTGACATAACCGATATACAAAAAAACAAATCCGGTAATTGATGTTGCCACTGCGAATAATAATCCCGTAGCACTTGCTCCTATTCCGGCACCAGTAATAGCACCTACAATATTAAGAATAAGAAAATGAATTACAAGAGGGATTACAAACGCAGTAAGATAGCCAGCATTAATCCATCTTTCCTTATCATTTCCAGCAATTTTATAAACAGAAAAGCTTAGCAAAGCGATGTAAGCACCTAAAATTAAGATCATACGAATCCTCCCTCTATAAATATTGATGTATCAACGGTTTGAATCGTTATTAGGGTGCCAAAAAATATTTTTCTGGCCCTGTGGTAACCAGTTATTTTAAAACCTGTGAATCTCTGGTAATGAAAGAGTACGCTTCGCTACAACCAATACCAGTTATTGGTTGTAATCCGCTATGTCATGCACAATGGATCTCTGCGTCGCTTATGATGACTTACCCTCCCATGTCTCGTGGCATCAAGTGCCTACATTCCTTCGTTCGGTCTAGTCATAAGGCAGAGGCCAGCGAAGCTCCTTTAGGGACTCAGTGGTCGGATGGATGAAATAGTGCTGGCTTCTCCGTGTCACTCTCATGTCGTGGATCTCTCGTGAAATGTAAACTTCTTAAGCTGCCTCCTGGAGGCACAGGCTATCGCTCATCAATTGCTTCGCATCAAAATGAATCTGCTTCGTACAGAGCGCGTGGAGCACTTTCAGTAACTTGCCGCATAGGACGACGATGGATTGCTTTTTTCGCAGGGGATTCTGCGAACGGGTCGTATAGTATTCATGTAACTTTCGGAACGCTTCGTTGTGGCGGATCAGCGGCATCATGACCCGGAATAACAGGGCTCTGAGCTTGCGTCTACCACGTTTGGAGATGCGTTTCTGGCCTTTATGCATGCCCGAGGAGTTCTCCCGCAAGGTGAGTCCCGCTAGCTTGATAAGTTGGCGTGGATCTCGGTAATGGGAGAAGCTGCCGATTTCGGACAACAGGTCAATGATGGTCGGTGTGCCAAGTCCTGGCACAGTAGACAAGTACTCATATTCCGGTGTTTTCTGGATCATCGTTTCGAGTTCAAGGGTCAATTCATCCAGCTCTTTTTCCAATTGGCGGTACCGGTTGAGGAGCGTGGCGATTTCACGTTGTGCCATCGTTTTCCCTTCCGTGATGCCAATGGACGAAGAAGCGGCTTCGATTAACTGCTGCGCTTTCGGGCGTTGTGGTGATTTCATTCCCTCAATCTCTCGGTAGAGAGCAAGTAACGCTTCCGGCTCTTTTCCGGTGACATCAGTTGGAAACGGGGTTTTTTCCAGCGCCGCCAAAGTCATTTTTCCGAACGTCGGAAAAACCTGGACAAATTCCGGGAAATACCGATCTAGCCACCGGATCATCTTGTTTTTGATGGCACCGAATTCTTCGGTCAGATTGGAACGAAGTGTGGCACCGACGCGCAGCTCTGCTTCCATGCCTTCTAGGACGCGCGGGTAGCTGAAGCGGCCGTCTTTTACCAGGCGGGCGATCACCAGCGCATCTTTCTGATCATTTTTCGTTTGTAAGTTATCATCCAGCTCTTTCGAGCGTTTCACGTGCATCGGATTCGTCATGACGAGCGGAATCCCGTGATCATTGAGAAAATGGAACAGATTGAGCCAGTAATGTCCGGTCGGCTCAATGCCGACCAGCACTTCTGTCTTGCCGAACTCCTTCATCGCGCTGATTACGCGCTCGTAGAAGTAATCAAACCCCGCTTTCGATTGGTAGACGGGAAAAGCCTTCACCAGCTGGCGCCCACGGTCATCAACGAACGTGGCGTAATGCTTGCGTTTGGCGATATCCATTCCAACCACAATTGTTGTATCCATGACTTGATTAATCTTTTCATTCAGTTTAGAATTCATTTTGGAGTCCTCCTTGGTATCTAAATTAGGGGTCAATTCGTTCAGTGCATTGACACCCCACATCATACCAAGAGGGCTCTTTCTGTTTCAATCCCCCGTAAATCCTTCTAACAGGAATGCTCCTTTTAAACTTTTACCAAGTAAATTAACAGTTAGTTTTCTTAAAGGTTACCATCTATTCATACTGCCATAAACTAGTTGGAAATGGAAATGGAAATGGAAATGGAAATGGAAATGGAAATGGAAATGGAAATGGAAATGGAAATGGAAGTTGAAGCTTAGAATATCAAGAATTATATGTAACTGGATAAACTAAGAATTCCTATCAATTCTTGGTTTACATATCGCTGCTTATCGGAAGAGAACTATTGGATTTTATACGCAAACTGTAAGAGCTTTTTAAAAAGCTTCTACTTTCAAATCGCCAATCACAGCCACCTAGCAGCGCTAAAGGCGAGTATTAAAAAAAGTCTCAAGAATAAATATTCCATATTAAAAAAATGAGTAAAAGACTAAAAAATGAGATAACTTGACTGCAGTTAAGTTATCTCATTAATAAAGTCTATTGTTTGTGTAAATCAAGCTCAATGATTTCATATACCACTTTTTAATAATCTTTTAATTGTTCGGATTTGTCCGCGGTGGCTAATTTCATCTTCCATGACATGGAACCAGAGATAGTAATTGTTGTAGGGAACACCATTAGGCCATTTTTTCTCTTCTGATAACCAGCTGTCTTGCTTAGACTTTAGTAATGCTAAAGTGCCTTGTCTAACTTGACATAACTCGTTTAAATAATAAGCAAGAGAGTTTTTTTGAATCTCCTCTCTTGCTTTGTCTCCAAGTTCTAGAGAGGTTCTCCATTTTAAGTATTCACTTTCTGTCAAATCTCTATTTTCGCTTGAAACAATCTGATGAACAAACTCTACAGATGCAATATGCAATAGAAGAGAACCGATGGAATTTCCACTTTCGTCGGGTAAATAATCCAACTCACTTTGACTTAAATCAGAAAGATCACTTAGCGTAACTTCTCTCGTATGTTCCAACAAGGAAACAAGTTCCCCTGTTTTCTCAGCAAAATTTTCCGTGGGTGTTATTCGATAGTCTATCATCGGTCCGCCTCCATTCATCCTCTTTTAAGATTACTAGTAATTTAGGTTATTTAAAGACTTATAATTCTGAAAAGTAGGTGATATAATTATGGTAACAACGTAAAGGCGACCGTCTGGTGGTCTTTTTTCTCTGTTTAAATTTAACGTGTATGATTTGTTGCTAACATTTGAAGCTGTTGGGAGGGGAGAAATAGGTGATAAAAAATGAGAACGATATTATTGAGTTGATACAGAAAGACGAGTGGATGATGAAGTTGCTTAAAACGGTAAAGGTGCTAAATCTTCCCGATGGGTGGATTTGTGCGGGTTTTGTTCGCTCGAAAATTTGGGATACGTTACATGGATACGGTGAAAGAACTACCCTTCAAGATATCGATGTAATCTATTATGATGATAAAAATAGGGACAAAAAAATGGAAAAGCAACTCGAAAAAACATTAATAAGTTTGCTTCCTAATGTGCCATGGTCAGTAAAGAATGAGGCGCGAATGCATAGTAGAAATGGAGTAGAACCCTACATTTCGTCAACTGACGCGATAGCAAAGTTCCCAGAAACAGCGACCGCGCTAGGAATCAAATTAGACAAACAGGATAACCTAGTGTTAATAGCTCCTCATGGAATCAAGGACGTGATTAACTTAACTGTTAGACCGACTCCTTATTTTACTGCAAATAAAGAGCGTATTGCAGTCTATGAAAATCGCATTCAAAAGAAAAACTGGAAGCTTACTTGGAATCGATTAATCATTACCCAACATATAAATGAGTAAGAGCCACTTCGATAAACAAAAGTTTACCTATCATCAGTTGTCAGAGGCTAAACAAGAGTAAAAAGGAGAAAATGTGGTGCAGCACCACCCCTTGATCTTGGGCTTACCTTTTTTCATTTAGCCACTTACTGATAATAGCGGCGGTTTGTTCAGGTTCGTCCCATTGAACCATATGGGACGAACCTGTTATAGCTTTTACTGAAACATCTTCAATATGGCTTCGCAGCTGACCAATCCCTTTCGCTCTTGACGCGTCCAAACTCTTGGGAAGTTCAGCATAAAGCAAGAGTGTCGGCACCTTGATGAATGGATAGGCTTCTGTAAAAGGCTCTTTAAAAAAGGCTTTGATAATGGCTAGAACGGTAAACTTCGATGCCGCCAATTCAAATTCTCCATCTTGTCTCTTATTAAAAAGAGATGCAGCATAGGTCTCCTTGCGGAAATTCCATCGGTTTGTATACGTTCGGTATTCCTGGAAAATTTCTTCTTCATCTACAAATACCGACTTCTCCATGTAATCATTCCAACCCGTATAGGCATAGTCAAACGTCATCTCTGGCTGATTTTGCGGGAAAGTAAAACCGCCATCAAGCAGAACTAGTCCTAATACGTTCTCCGGATAAAGTCGCGTGAAATGTAGTGCTACATCTGCACCCCAAGAATGGCCTATGATATAAAAAGGTCCGAAAACGATTTTTTCAATCACTTGATGAAGCCATGTTGCCACATTCGAAAAAAGGTAATCAGCCTCTTCTGAAAAGGGAGGCGTCTTCCCGTGGCCAGGACTATCCAAAACAATTAAGTGAAACTTCCCTTCAAGAAGAAAAATAAGCTCTTCGAAACTATACAACCCATTTCCGGCAAGTCCATGTAAACAAATAATACTCGGACTTTTAGCATCCCCGTATTCGTAGTAATTCACTATTCCATCTTGTGTTGTTATTTTGTGGTTCTGCATTTTTTCCTCTCCCTTTAACTGGATCTTGACAATCCTGATTAAATTCGTCAAATTAATTTTTGCTCAAGAGAATTGTGAAACAGTAGTCGATGCGGTGTTTCTATGTACGTTTTAGAAATCCATATCAGTGAATCGTAAATCTGCAGAGCTTCTGCTACTAAACAATCAAGTAGTTTTATTATACTAGTATATTCTGGGAACTAATTGGATATAGCAAAGAAATCGTGCCTATAAATGTTAGGTTAAACGAAACGGTTCCCAAGAGATAATGCAAAGGGATTTTCGGGAAATTTAAATGTGAAGGGTGAGGAGATCAAGAATGAAAATTAGTAATCAAGAATTCAATATCAAAGGCACCTTCTATACAATCAGATCTGCAGTAGAGTCAGATGCGCAAAACTTGTCAGAAATAAGAGTGCAGATAGATGGAGAGACTCAACATCTGGACAGAGAAAAAGGCGAAGCTTTTATGGATGTATATGATTTTGAGCAATTGATTAAAGCGGACACTATGAATGAGAAGAATCTTTTTCTAGTTGCTGTAGTAGATAGCAAAATAGTTGGTTTTTCAAGATGTGAGGGAAACTCATTGAAACGATTTTCTCATAAAGTAGAATTTGGGGTGGGTGTATTAAAAGATTATTGGGGATATGGGATTGGCACAAATCTTTTAAAGGCAGCTGTTGTTTGGTGTGATGCCAGTGAAGTAAGGAAAATAACATTACATGTTCTTGAATCAAATAAGAAGGCAATTTCTCTTTATGAAAATTTTGACTTTGAAACGGAAGGCATTCTAATAA
This sequence comes from Planococcus antarcticus DSM 14505, assembly GCF_001687565.2. Classification (NCBI taxonomy): domain Bacteria; kingdom Bacillati; phylum Bacillota; class Bacilli; order Caryophanales; family Caryophanaceae; genus Planococcus; species Planococcus antarcticus. The sequence goes on along the minus strand of NZ_CP016534.2, from coordinate 3,575,953 downwards.
ACGACAAAATATTTGCTGATGGAAAATCCGGCAATACTGTAGTGATGGGAAGATTTAAGTGATTGCTCGGTCGAAGTTAAACTAAATTACATATCATCAATCATCGGAAGAGAAGAAGCATGACTATAAGATTCTTTTCTTCCGATGATTGATATGGGAGGAGAAATGATAAATAGCAAGATTCATATTATGGGAGCTGCTGGATCAGGAACATCGACACTTGGCAACTCGTTAGCAAAAGTATACTTTTACGAACGCTTTGACAGAATATGATCGTCGCAAAAAAGGTAACGTGTTTGAAAAACATAGTGGTTTATGAATTTGATATTTTTTCTAAAGAGAATTCTCTGTTTTTCTGCATGCTAAAATAAAGATAGAATTTGAACAATGTAAAAAAAGTTAATGAAAAGCTTAGTAGAAGAAGAATTTTTACGCAAAAGGGGCGGACGGGAATTATGAAAAGAGTAGATGTTGCTTACGTACTTTTATATGACCACGATAAAGAAAATATATTGACAGTAAAAAATCAAGGAGAAAACTCCTCTTATTATACACTTCCAGGAGGGGCGGTAGAAAATGGGGAAACCTTAGAAGACGCAGCTATACGAGAAGTTAAAGAAGAGACAGGATTAACTGTTGAATTAGAAGGGATTTTTGCTATAAGTGAAGCATTTTTTGAAAAACAAGGACATCATGCAATTTTTTTTACTTTTAAAGGGAGAATTCTTAGTGGTGAAATTAAAATATCATGTCCTGAAGAAATTGAAGAAATTACTTGGATGAATGAAAAAACAGCAGAGAAATATGCATATATACCAACTGAAGTGGAAGGGTTAGTAAAGAGCAAAACAATTGTTCCGTACATACTACATGGAAAAGTAATTCATAGAATTTAAATTTATATACTGGCAGTAAAAATGAAAATTATGCTTAAGAGTGGGGGAGTTCCGTGAAAAGGATTGCATTAATCGGGTCAGGAGGATCGGGCAAGTCTACTCTTGCTCGGAAGTTGGGAATGAAGTTGAACATAGAGGTCTATCACTTAGATGCACTTTTATGGAAACCGAACTGGCAGCCAACCACAAAAGAAGAACAACGAAAAGTCCAAGTGGAGTTAGTGAAAAAAGAAGAGTGGATTATTGATGGAAATTATAACGGAACCATGGACATCCGATTAAATGCAGCAGATACCGTGATATTCTTAGATTTCAACCGAGTACTATGTACGTATCGGGTTTTGAAAAGGACAATTCAATATCGTGACCGAAGAAGACCGGATATGGCAGAAGGAGTGAAAGAACGGTTCGATTTAACTTTTATTAAGTGGATTTGGAACTATCCTAAAATGATAAGACCTCTTGTATTGAAGAGACTGGAAAAATTGCCAAAAGATACAACAATCATTATTTTAAAGTCGCCGGAAGAAGCTCAGCATTTTTTAGAAAGTATTCAAAATAAGAATGGAAGGGATGATTAGTATAGAAACAAAGCTAATCATCTTACGCGGAAATTCGGGAAGCGGCAAAACCACTATAGCGAAAAATCTTCAGAACTCTTTTGGTCTCTCAAGATACCGTCCGAAGAGAAATGCTGGTGGTTCGCGTTAGAGAAGGAAACATATCGTTAGAATTAATTAGACAAGTAACTGAATATGGTAAATGTAAATATGTCATTTTGGAAGAGGTTTTTGTCAAACAACGCTACGAGGAGATGCTGCATCACTTAATCCGTTTTTATAGTGGAAACGCCTTTATTTATTATTTTAATTTATCTTTTGAGAAAACGGTCGAACGCCATAATTCGCGCCCCCGGGCAGAGGTATTGTTGAAGCGCGTAGTGTATCGTGACTAGATCAGCTATTTAATAGACAGTGAAGGGTTCGATGCATACGGCAGCAAGGGCCAGTATGCGGAAACGCTTGTTGTTTTCAGCAAATAGTCTATGTGTTTCAAAACGACAGAAAGACCCTTTGCCGTCTGTGGCAAAGGGTCTTTCTCACAAGATTTACTATTATTCCTGCACTAGTTTCTCTTCCAAATCGTCAAGCATGAGGTTCGCTGCTATGACGCCGCCCGCTGTGTTCCAGATGGTGTCGCTGACTTCATAGGCTTTGCCGGCCTGGACCGCTTCTAGGTTGTTCCAAATTGGATCTTTTACCCATGCATCTTCCGCCTGCTGGCCTTCTTCTTTTTCGTTTTGGTAAGTGAAGTAGAAAATGACGTCCCCGTCCATTTCTTCGATGCGTTCTTTCGTTACGCCTTTAGCCGCGAAATCATCCACATTTTGCGCTTCCGGTCGAGCTAAGCCGATTTCTTCGAGGATAATTCCTGAGAACGAGTCTTTATGGTAGACGCGAACGTCGTCCGGCATAAAGCGGACCATTGATACTTCGGTGTCGATCTTGTCACCGAGTTTTTCCGTCAGCGCCGCCACGCTCTCGTTATAGGCATCGAGCACTTGCTGGCCTTTTTCTTCTTTATTCACTGCTTTGGCGATTAATTCGAAATTGACTTTCCAGTCGCCGCGCAGCGTTTCTTCAAAAACGGTAGGGGCAATCGCGTTCAGTGCCTGGTAATGCTCTTCTTGGCGCATTTTGTTACCGATGATGAGATCCGGTTCCAAAGCAGCGATCGCTTCCAAGTTAATCTCACTTTCCGTACCGACCACTTCAACGCCTTCCATGTCTTCGGTGATGTGTTCATACCAAGGTTCTCCTGTCCATGACTGGACCGCGCCTACTGGCGTCACTCCCATTGACAAAAGCGCTTCCGTCCCGTGGTTCGTCAGGACGACAATACGTTCCGGCTTGCCTTCAATGGTGGCAGTGCCCATCGCGTGTTCCACTGTATAGCTTTCAGCACCCGCAGTTCCTTCGGTACTTTCTGTCTTTGCTTCCGGCTCCGCGGACCCGCATGCAGCTAACAGCAGCACAAGAGCCGCAAGCAGGGCAACGAAGGAATAAGATCTTTTCAACATGTATGTTCCTCCTTTTATTATCTAATTGATAATGATTTTCAACTCTTCAATATCATCCTAAGCGAATCGACCATGCATGTCAATACTTTTTCGGAGACAATTGACAATGGTTCTCAATAAACTTATACTTTCAAAGTACTCACTTTACATTTAAAGCTTATTTGATAGATATAAAACATAGAGTTGTACGGGGAATCTATGAGAAAGGTAGCTGTTATGATCAGAACTAATCGAGCAAAAGCTTTTGGACTGATAATCGGCGTTTTCGTCATCGCTGCCCTGATCTGGTCCAGTATCGTCTTAGGGCTGACGAAAGTGTCCGCCCAGATGGTGTACGATGCCATCTATCATTTTGACGGATCGAATGAGCACATCATCATCCAGGATACGCGAATACCACGGGCGTTCATCGCGGCCGCTGTCGGAGCGAGCCTTGCGGTTGCAGGGGCCATCATGCAGGGACTGACGCACAATCCGCTTGCGTCCCCGGGGATTTTAGGGATCAACGCGGGGGCAAGCTTTTTCGTGGTTTTCGGCATCAGCTTTCTCGGCTTGTCATCGCTCACGGCGTTTACCTGGCTGGCCTTCCTCGGTGCGGCTGTGGCGTCCGTCGTGGTTTACGTATTCGGTTCGATGGGCAGTGAAGGACTGACGCCCATCAAGATCACGCTGGCCGGTGCGGCCATCGCGGCGATGTTTTCATCGATGACACAAGGTATGCTAACGCTGGATGAACGTGCGCTAGATCAAGTGCTCTTCTGGCTGGCCGGTTCCATCCAAGGAAGGGATTTGGAAATTCTGCTGTCGGTGCTGCCGTATTTGGTAGTGGGATGGTTTATTTCCTTGATGTTCGGAAAACAGATGAATGTGCTGGCGATGGGAGAAGACCTGGCGAAAGGCTTGGGGCAGAAAACCCTGCTTGTTAAAATTACAGGCGCAGTGATCATCGTCCTGCTGGCCGGCGGTTCAGTCGCTATTGCAGGCCCGATCGGTTTTGTCGGCATCATCATTCCGCATTTCGCCAGATGGCTCGTGGGCATCGATTACCGCTGGGTCATTCCGTACAGTGCGCTGCTCGGTGCGATTTTGCTGTTGACAGCGGACATCGGAGCCAGATATATCTTGATGCCGGCTGAAGTGCCGGTCGGCGTGATGACCGCCATCGTCGGCGCGCCTTTCTTTGTCTACATTGCAAGGAGGGGAATCAACGAATGAAAAATTACCGCAGCCTGCGTATGGGAAAGGCATCATTTTTAATCGATAAAAAATCTTTGTTTATCCTGGTTTTGTTGACTGCCTTGACGTTTGCCTTGATTGTCCTGAGCCTTGGCATTGGCCAGATGACCATCAATCCGTTTGACGTCATCAAAGCCATTTTCGGCGCCGGGACCGATATGCACAACCTGGTCGTCCAGTCGTTCCGGATGCCGCGGATTCTGCTAGCGGTTTTCGCCGGTGCGGGCCTAGCGATGTCGGGGGCAATCCTGCAGGGCATCATCCGCAACCCGCTCGCTTCGCCTGACATCATCGGCATCACGGCGGGCGCTTCGTTTACAACCGTTGCCTTTTTGGCACTCTACAGCGACCGGAGCAATACGCTCTCGGTCAGCATTCACTGGCTGCCGCTCGCCTCGTTTCTTGGCGCGGTAGGCATGGGCTTTCTCGTTTACGTATTGTCTCAGAAATACGGGCAGGTCGCACCGATCCGCCTGGTGCTAATCGGCATCGGGCTGTCGGCCGCCGCCCAAGCGTTGACGACGATGATGATGATCCTCGGGCCGATTTTTACAGCATCCCGTGCGAATATCTGGATCACCGGAAGCGTCAACGGTACAAATTGGACGGAAGTTCTAACAATCATCCCATGGATTTTCCTGCTGACTGCCATCTTGTTCTTTTATGCGAGGCGGCTGAATATCCAGGAACTGGGTGATGAACTGACCGTCAACGCCGGAAGCCTTGTCCAGCGGGACCGGCTCGTGCTACTGTTCCTCAGCAGCGCCCTTGCCGGAGGCGCTGTGGCTTTCGCTGGGGGTATCGGATTTGTCGGGTTGATGGCGCCGCATATGGCGAGAAAGCTCGTCGGATCTGCGTTCGGCGCGCTGCTTCCGGTTTCCGCCCTGCTTGGCGGCTTGATCGTGCTGCTTGCCGATCTGATTGCGCGGACTGCATTCGCGCCGCTGGAAATCCCGGCGGGTGTATTCACTTCTGCCATCGGGGCTCCGTATTTTATCTATTTACTGTATCGCACCCGGAATCGATAATTCCTGCCACTGACCTGTTTTGCTTAGATGAAGAAGGAGGAAGATGTAATGGATGCATTGTCAACAAAAGGATTAACACTTGGATATGGGGAAGCGAGCATTATCAGTGAGCTGGATCTGTCAATTCCAAAAGGTGAAATCACCGTCCTCATCGGCAGCAATGGTTGCGGCAAATCGACGCTGCTCCGTTCGCTTGCGCGCTTGTTAAAGCCGCAGGACGGGTCTGTAGTGCTAGATGGCCAAGCAATCGCCAAAATGCCGACCCGGAAAATTGCCAAGCAATTGGCGATTCTGCCCCAAACTTCAATCGCCCCCGAAGGCCTGACCGTCCTGCAATTGGTCAAGCAAGGCCGCTACCCGCACCAGAATTGGCTCCAGCAATGGTCGGAGAAAGATGAGCAAGCAGTGTTCGGTGCGCTTGAGGCTACAAATCTGACGGACTTTGCGGAACGCAAAGTGGATTCCCTGTCAGGTGGACAACGCCAGCGAGCCTGGATTGCCATGACGCTGGCCCAGGATACGGATATCATTCTACTCGACGAACCAACGACGTATCTTGATTTGACCCACCAAATCGACATCCTCGATTTGCTGTACGATTTGAACCAGACGAAAAACCGCACCATCGTGATGGTTCTCCACGACTTGAACCTCGCTTGCCGGTATGCGGACCATATCGTGGCGATCCACGACAAGAAGGTTTACAAGCAGGGTTTTCCGAACGATATTATCACGCCTGACTTAATGCGTGCCGTGTTCGGCTTGCAATGCCAAGTGGCGTGCGACCCAGTCTGCGGAACTCCGATGTGCATTCCGTTCAGCAAAGGCAAACACTTTAAAGGTGGTGCAAATAATGTTGTGCCGATTAGCAGCTGAAGAAAGCGCCTATCTGGCCGAGCATTTCCGGCTGTTGGAAGAGGCGGACGGTGAAGAGAAAATTTCTTTAAGCCAATTGAAAGACCCGGAATTCCTGGAAGACTTCCTCGAATTGCTAAAGACAGAACTGGGCACGGACAGCACGCTTGCTGCGGGTTCACAGCTCATGAAGCGCATAGGGTATTTGGCGGTCGTGCCCCCACTGTATGCGGCGGCGGTTTTCAAAAAAGCGCTCAACATGGATTTTGACGCCTGCTATTTAGTGCCGAGGCGGCAAGGAGACCTGTGGATGCCGCAGTTGTTTTTGGAAGATATATCCGCTTTAAAGCTTGCCGGCGAGGCACGTTCAAACCGCTTTGAAACGTTCGCGAGAGAGTTATTCGGCGGTTTGGCGGTCGTGGTCCAGGCGGTTTCGACCGCAGCTTCTGTACCGAAAAGCGTTTTATGGGAGAACGTCGCCGTCTATGTTTATTGGCTTTATGAAAGCCATTTGATGGAAGAAAGTGACAGCGCGGTTCAGCTTCAAGCTCGGTGGGACTTTGAATTTATTCTGAATGAATTGCCCTCTTCAGCGTTCGGTGAACGGGTTAATCCGCTGCAGAAGTTCTACAAGAAAAAAACTGTAGCGACAGGCGAAAATGAAACGGTCCGGATCCGGCAGACCTGCTGTTTTTCTTATGAAACAGAAGGGGACAAAGGCTATTGCAAAAATTGCCCGAAAAAGCCGAAAAAAATGATTCAATGAAAAGCATCCCATGCACCAGTGGTTCTGAAATATCCACCGATTAATTCAGACAGTCTAAAAATTTCTAATTCATCAATTGAACTGAACCCCAAATTATAGACACTTTGAAAAAGTGACTCATTTGGGGTTTTTTCTGTTTTCAGACCTGGGTACACTAAGGGTATCTACATTGAACGGGAGAGTTTCATATGAGTAAAATCGGTTTTAACGAACACAAGCAAAAAAAATTGAGAGGCGATCCCGAATGTCGCCTCCGTATTGAATCAAGCCAACCAGAACAGTACAGAATTAACATATGTGTGGACAAATAAAAACGGGCCCGAAAGGAAACTACAAAAATTTTACGGAACACAGGTTTGACATGGAATGCGCCTGGTTTACCACACTTTAGCGAAACCTGAAAAAGCACAGAATGGGAAAATCCATTTATAAATTACTAATTTTGAAGTTTTTTAGTAGGAGGGTTATATCGATGAATAATAGGAGAGTGTCTGCGGTAGCTGAAATTTACTTTGAGAATTTTTTAAATTCTATTTCTTTTAGCAAGTTTAATTCTTGACGGTCTCGATATTATTTCGCCATTTCTTATCTATGCAAATATCTTGTTCTAGAGAACTGATTTTTAATATTTTTAGAGTGTCCTACTTTTATTTTTACTCAATATCTCTTAAATTCAATTAGACTTTTCCAAATTGTAGCTCTATATACTAAATGGAAAAGTCTATATGCTTATTTCTTTAAATCCGTTTGACATTGATAATCATTATCAATAGAATGAATATTGTTGATACCCATTCTCATTGAGAAAGTGTGGCGTTTTAATTGAACCATCTTTTAGTTCAAAGAAGCAGTGAAATAGAAGTTATAAAAGAATTGGAAAAAGGACATCCAGCAGTCTCCAGGGCTTTTAAAAGAAATCTTCCACAATCCAAAAAACGGGTTCTTCATCAGCTTATTCAAGCAATCCTAAGAGAAAATTTCTTGCCTAGTTCGTGGATTAAAGAAGGAAATAAACAGCAAGTGACTATGCTTGTTCCAAGTGGCGGCAAATTAACAGTGGCAATTGAAAAGCGATATATGCTTGGTCATATGGAGATTGGGGAAGATATCCTCTATGGCAAAGAAGGAAGCACCAGAAAAATCGATCATCCGGCAGATTTTGCCCACCTCCTTAAACTACAACAAGAAGAAAATGGCTTTACAATAGAGCTGGAAAACTCTGTAGTGAATTACGCTCTTTCTCTAACTGCTGCAGAGTTGAGAAAAGAGAAATTTATTTGGTCCGGAGATACCTTTTCATTTCTATTAGCAGAAATGAAAAAGAATGCCTGTTTCAGTCCACTGGTTTTTGGAGAGCAGTGGGTGATTGATGGTCATACACTTCATCCTTGTACCAAAACAAAACTAGGCTTGACTGCACAGGAAGTGATTAAGTTCTCCCCAGAATGGGGAGCTAATGCAAATTTAATACCTGTTGCCATTCACAAAAACCTCGCTTCTATGAATTCAAATGGAAAAGAAACAATGACAGATATTCTATTGCGGGAATATCCTAACCTGTCAACAGTTTTTAAAGAGAGACTTCCCAATAGGGGAAAGGATTATGAAGTAATACCAGTTCATCCCTGGCAGCTGAAACATACACTCAAACCATATTTAGAAAAGGAAATCGCTCAGACATTAATCCTGCCGTTAGAAAATGTACATATTCCAGCTTCAGCTCTTTTATCTGTTAGATCACTTGCTCCACACGGAAGCAAAACGCTTCATCATATAAAAACAGCACTTAATGTTCAAATGACGAGTGCTAAGCGAACGGTATCTCCAGCTTCTATAAAAAATGGACCAGTGATTTCAGCTATATTAAAAAAAATAGAAACTATTGATCCTTTAGTTGGCAATTCGTATCGATTTTTATCCGAAAGTGCAGGAGGACATTATCTGTCTCTGCAAAACGACAAAGACTTATTTTTAAAGAAAAACTTGTCTGCTCTTTTAAGAGAAAATCCTGAAAAAAATTTAAGTGAATCAGAAATAGCACTTCCGGCAGCTTTCTTGATTAGCCGGTCACCATTTACAGGAAAGCTAATCTTATTGGAACTGGTTGAAAACTATAGCAAAACTAATGAAATCGATATAAATAAAGCAGCCGTAAAATATATCTGTACGTATGCAGAACTTCTGCTTCCAGGGTTAATAACTTTAATCTCTAAATATGGGATTAGTTTAGAAGCACATCTTCAAAACACTGTGCCTGTGTTCAAAGATGGTATGCCAGTTCGTTTTCTTTTTAGAGACAATGGCGGTATACGGATAAAAGAAGATCGCTTCAACCTTTTTGGATGGGGATACGCAATCGATAATGACACCAATCTTTTAACGGATAATGAACAGGACCTGTTCAATATGTTTTCTCATGCACTTCTTCATAATCATTTGGGGGAAATGATTTTTTTTCTATCAAAAGAACTTCAAATCGAGGAGGAAATGCTGTGGAAACCTATAAGAGGTGTCGTTCATTCGACGATTTTCATATTAAAAAATCAAGGGAATTGCCAACAAGCAGTTTTGTTGCTGGAAGAGAAACTTTTCGCTCCCTTGGCTCCATTAAAATCACTGGTGAAAATGAGGCTCACTAATCAATTTACAGAAAATGCTTATACATTAATATCCAATCCATTGGCAGATGTCAAAAAAGGAGATGAAGATAATGGTTTATAACACTGTAAAAAAGAGGATTTCGAAAGAGATACAAAAAGAGGAGAAAAAATGTCTCGATTATTTACAGCTTCATCAACCAAACCTCGTTCCTGATTATCTCAATGCCTTGAAAAAAGGAAGGAAAAGAGTATTGAACAAGCTCGCTGGGGCTTTACTGAGAGAGGACATAGTGAGCTTGTACTCAAAATCAATAAAATTGAAGAAAGTTGGATCTGTTTTTGTTATGAGTCTCGAGGATGTAGATGAAAATTGGGAACTGTTAATCCGGCAGCTTCCGGAATCTAGCCTCCGAGAAAATCTTACTTATTTTGTTTTTTATTTTGATGAGCGATTACTGGTATTTCCAGTAAAAAAAGAGTACGGGTTTAGAAGAGTTATATTAACAGATGATATACTCCTTATTTCTAAAGAAAAGATGGAAGTAGTGGAAACCGCAAGTGATTTGCTAGCATCATTAGGTGATATGCTGCCGGACCAAGCAAGTACTCTGAAGAAAGAGCTCGACAATGGTACAGCCAACTATATATTAGCTCTTTCTGACTATGAACAGTGGAAAAGAGAATTATGCGAGGAAGCAGAAAAGTTGAATACCGATACCAGTATTCAATATGCTTTATCTAAAAAGCGCAGCAATCCTTTGTGGAGTTCAAGTCTGTTTTTTGAACAATTTTCGACAGAAGGACATAATCTTCATCCCGGTTCCAAAACAAAGGAGGGCTTGGAACCAGGTGATGTTTTTTCGTTCTCACCTGAATTTCGCCAAAGTCTTTTAATCTATTTTCTTGCCATTCGGAAAGATTACCTTGTCTCAACTGAATTTCATCCCGACTATATCGAATCGAAATTTCCGGAAACGGCGAAATTGTATGAAGTACAAATGAAAGAGAGAGGTTATAAAGTTAAAGACTATCGTTTGATTCCCGTTCATGAATGGCAGTATCACAATGTGATTCCTTCTTTGTACGCTGAAGAGATTAAAATGGGTATCATCGTACTGTTTACTGGATTAGCAATAGAAGGAGCTGCATCGTCATCATTTCGGACCATCTGGCCAAAGCTTTTTGGAAAACCTGCCCTTAAGTTAGCTGTCAACAGCCAGATGACATCCACAATTCGCTCCATTTCACCACAGACAGCAATGAATTCTGTTGAATTTTCTGTAATGATGCAAACAATTATGGAACGGGAGCCTTCTCTAGAAAATTTTCTGCCCATTAATGAAGTGGCGGGCTACAGTTTTCGTTCAGAGAGCATAGAGCGTTCAAGAAATTTAACCGTTGTAGTAAGAGAGAACTTTGATAGTAAGCTGAATCCTGGTGAAATTGCAATACCTGGCTGCAGCCTATATAATCTATCACCAATTTCTGGGAAAAATTTAATTGCAGAAATTGCAGATGAATATTGTCGCTATTTTAACTTCAATAAAGCCAAAGGAACCGACAGCTTTCTTACAGAGTATCTCTCCGTAGTCATTCCTGGTTATCTGATATTACTAGTAAAATATGGAGTGGCATTAGAAGGGCATTTACAAAATAGTGTACCTGTATTTAAAAATGGTAAACTGGTTCGTTTTTATTTCAGGGATTGGGGAGGAGCAAGAATTTACGAGAACCGTCTTAACCAGCAAGGAATCAAAATTGATTTTTATCCCGATTCGGTGTCTATAACGTCGGATGAACAAAAAATGCGAGAAAAAGCTTTTTATACAGTATTTCAAAACCATTTAGGTGAAATTATTATGCAACTGTGCGAATATTCGGGGACTCAAGAGAAAAGTCTGTGGAAAAAGGTTCGAGAGGCTTGTGATAAAGTCTTTAGCGAACTTCACACACAAGGAGTTGAAGGCGTAAGCAGGGACGCTGCAAGTTTATTCGAGCCATGGGCAAGGCACAAGGCTTTGACCAGTATGCGTCTGTATCCGAAGAGTGGCTATTGTTACAGCACAGTTCCTAATCCTTTGGCAACGGAATGTGAATAGCCAATGAGTAAGCTGAATTCCTTTCCATTGTCCAATTCACTTGCACTCAAATCAGTGAGTTTTCGGAAATTTTTGTACGGAAGCTTCATAACCAGATCTACAGACTGGATGGATATGACCATCTTGAATTGGGTGATATACGAATGGACAAATTCGCCATTGATGTTGGCCATATTAAATGCAAGTCGGCTTTTGCCGGTCTTTCTATTCAGCTTGCCGGCGGGAATTCTTGCTGATCGGTTTGATAAAAGAAAAATTTTAATCATAAATTATTTCACTCTGTTTTTGGCAACTTTATGGATCGCTTTTTTATTGCAAAGGGGAAGTACAATCTTTTGGTTATTGGCGGTTGTTGCATTGCGGTCATGCTTAATGACAATTGAAGTTTCCGTACGCAATTCTTTTTTGTCTGACCTGGTTCCAAAATCAATGCTGGCCAGTGCTGTATCGATTCAGACAACCATTATTAATTTAGCCAGAATGATTGGTCCGGCTATTGCAGGAATGCTTCTCGTTCATTTCAGTCCAGGAATTTTAATGTATGGAGTATCAGGAGGCACGTTTTTCGTCATGCTTTCTTTGTTGTCAATCGGACCTTCTGAACAAAAAACGTCAGAGGTTAAAAAAAGGAAATCTAAACGGCCATTGAAGGAGACATGGCGGTATATACAACAGCAGCCAAAAGTATTATCTATTTTGCTTATTGCCATTGCCCCGATGGTTTTTGGTTTCCCTTACACTACTATGCTTCCACTTTTTTCAAAAGAACTGCTTCAAATGGGGCCAGATGGTTTTGGATTATTACTTTCTGTCTCCTCTTTCGGAGCAATTGTGGCCACGTTACTATTAGCAGTTAGGCAGCCGAAGAGACCCGAACGATTGTTAGTGATTTCAGCTTTTTCCTTTGGAATGGGACTTTTTTTCTTTATTTTGGTGAATGAGAGTTACATATTAGTTCTTGCGCTTATGTTTTTAATCGGATTGGCAAGCCAGTATTACCGGACGCTTAGCAGAGTAATCTTGCAATTAAATGTTGATGAGAGATATAGCGGTAGAATTTTAAGTATTGCTTTGATGGATCGAGGTTATATCCCTTTAGGCGCTCTGCTCGTGGGATGGATTGGTAGTGTATGGGGAGTTGTTTCAGCTGGCCTGTTTATGGGAATTGGTTGCTGTCTCTCTACTGTATTTATTGCCCTATTACGGAAAGATCTGTGGAGAGGGCAGGAATGAGGGGAATGTATGTCCATAATTCAAGAAGAAAAAGTATCGATAAACGATATTGTAAAAAAATTGAACGAAAAGAACAATCGAAGAGAAGCTTTTTGCGCGTATATTTATGATTTGGAACAGCTCAGAAAACATGCTGCTTCTATTAAAAGGTCTCTTCCGCCTTTTTGCCGTCTTTTTTATGCAATGAAGGCCAATCCTGATAAGCGAATTATAAAGGTGCTCGACGAAATAGTCGACGGTTTTGAGGCCGCGTCGGCAGGAGAAGTACGAATAGCAAAAGCAATTTCAAAAAAACCAATCATTTTCGGAGCTCCTGCTAAGAAAGACTATGAACTCGAGTTGATTGTTAAAGGAGAGACCGAACTTGCCAATATCGAAAGCTTTCATGATGCAAACCGACTACAGTATTTAGCGGAATCAGTTCAGAAAAAAGTAGCCGTTGTGGTTCGAGTCAACTTACAAGACAACGTATCAAACAGCTATTTGAAAATGGCGGGAGTCCCTACACAATTTGGAGTCGCCGAACGAGACATTCCTCAGCTTTTGAAAAAATTATCATTGTCACCGAATCTTGAAGTCCGAGGCTTTCATTTCCATGCCATGTCAAACAACCTAGATGCCGAGGCACATGTAAGATTTATTGCTGTATGCTTAGAAAAG